>QMPO01000023.1 GCA_003648625.1 Bacteroidota bacterium | reverse complement strand
CAAGAACTTTTGTACCATTATCCTGCAAGCCTGTAATAACATCATTACTTGACGTTTGCGAAACCCCAAGACGGTATAATTGACTGATAGCCATAGTGTTTGTTAGATCCGTCCATGATCCGCCACCGTTTGTAGTTTTGTATAAACCTCCATCGTTGCATTCAAACAACGTGGTGTTGTTTTGAAAAGCAAGAAAATGATGATCGGCATGAACAACCGGTGCTTGCGGAGTGACATTGTTATAGGTTGTGCTCCAGGTCCAGCAGTTGACACAATTCCAGCTTGATCCGCCATCAGTGGATTTATGTGTATTGATACCGCCCACATACACTTCGTTTGCGTTTGTAGGGGATACGGCAATAGCCAGATCATAATTTCCCTGGCCACCCGTACCTCCGCTTTCATTGGCATATAAGCTAAGAAGGTTAGTTGTTGAAGATCCGGTATAGACTGTTGAAAAACTGGCACCGGTATTTATTGAACGGCAAACATAGCTTAATCCGCCATTACGGTTGGCAACTACCGCATACACATAATTACTGTTGGCAGCGGTAACAGCCAGGTCAACACGTTTATCGGTTACTGAAAAAGGTGTAGAAGAAGCCGTCCAGTTGGTTCCGCCGTTTGTAGTATAATATATCATTGGAGTCATCCAATGATCGATGGTGGAGGCATAAAGAACAGAGCTATTGCCAGGATTCATTTCCAGATCAATGAAATTTCCCCAGAGCTGTTGCGTCCAGTTGGTTCCGCCATCAGTAGTCTTAAATACCCCGGTTGAAGTAGCTGCATATATGATTTGACCATTGGAAGCAGGATCAGGTATTAAACGAGAAACTGTTATTTTCTGACTGGCTGAATAAGAAAGCCCGGTTGTATTCCAGGTCACCCCTCCATCAGTGGATTTCAACACCCCCACACTGTTGTTATCATTGCTTTGTTGCCCGCCGAGCGACCATACACTGCCGCCGTCTTTATCACCTGTGGCTATATAAAGAATATCAGGATTAGCCCCCTGGTTTATAACAATTATGTCACTAACCCCCAAAACAGGATTACTGTCACCTAAAGGTGTCCATGAGGAACCTCCGTCTGAAGATTTCCATATACCCCCGGATGCCGCTCCGACATAAATTGTATTGGCATCTCCAGGCCGGAATGCCACACAGTTTAATCTTCCGATTCCGGCATAACCACCATTTGACGCACTTGGTCCCATGGAAGTCCAGTTTCCTGATGGACTTCGGGATACTGCCGGATTTTGTAACAGATATTTTTCATACTCTTCGGCTGCGCTTGTTGTTGGAAAGGCTCCGGTTATCGGATCAACCCGATATTCCCAGTACCATTCCCACCGTTTGAATTGTTTCCAGCCGTAAGCCTTAACTTTTTCGCCTTTTTCATTGATATAATAAGCTTTCTCAACATGAAAAGGCTCCCAGTAGTCATAAAAGGCTTTTTGGTAATCATGTAAAGTTAGCGTACCGCTTTGCACCTTATCCTGCGGCAGGTTTTCTAACCAGGTTTGAGCATTTACTAAATTGATTGTGAAGATAGTTACAAACAAAATAGTCGTCTTAAGCAAAATGCTTTTAGTCTTTTTAAGTTTCATGATCTGTTTGTTTTTGTTGTTCTTACCCTGTTTCTTCGTATATCCTCTTATATGAGTTACATACGATTAGTACAAAGATACGACAACTCTTGACTTTTGTCAAAAATGCAATAAAAAAAGGGTGCGAAACACCCTTTAAAATAATTAGAAAAAACCTAGATTTTTTTCTGTATAATTTGATTGAAATCATTACAGGGTTTAATGCCCGGATTGTAATTCAACCAAATTTATTAATTGATGATTAATTTTTTGTTCACAACAGTTCTGTTATTATTTGTATCGGTAAGATAAATACGAACCGTATAAACACCACTAGTTGACATGGAAGAAATGGATATTTTTTTATCGATTACATTTTCTGAATAGACAACTTGTCCATCAAGGGTAACTACTTCAACTTTAGACATGGTTAATGAACTTTCTATTGTAAAGAAACCATCATTAGGATTGGGAAAAATATAAACCTCCGGTTTAATCGTATGATCAATAATACCCACACAATCATCCACAAAAATAGAATCCTGAGCAAAATTTTCACAGCCGTTACTATCTTCGTACGTATAGGTGATCACATTCCACCCCAAAGGAGCGTCTTCTGGTGAAAACAGACCACCAGACGTTACATTGTTTCCGCTGAAAACACCGCCCGCGGGTGATGCTGTCAGCTGTACCGGGGGTTCCTGTTCGTGGCAAAGCTGGCCGGGCCAGTTACCCAGGGTTATTACCGGTAACGGATTAACAACAATATCGATACTTTCGCTTACCGTATGGTTACCATCATCCACATCAACCGTATATGTGGTTGATACGGTTGGCGTTACTACAGGATTTTGTTCGGAAGAAGTAAATCCGGCGGGATCAGATGTCCAGCTATACACATACGTTCCGGTTCCTCCGGATGGAGCAGCAAATAACTGCGTTGACTCACCAACACAAATTTCAGCTGAAGAAGCAGAAACGGTTACCGACAACGCCTCCAGGGCATTTATGTAATCTACTTTGGTTACTGTATCATCGCCTCCGCCGTTTGCAGCAATTAGCTCAACAGTATACAAAGCTACATCATCAAATAGAACTTTCGGGTTTTGCGAATGCTCATCTGTACCATCGGTAAAAGTAACACTGGAGGGCGTAAACGACCATTCCCATGTATCCGGAAAATTCGTTGACAAATCGGTAAACGAAACCGTATCAATGGTTGTAGGATTTAAATTATCAGCCGAAAAATCGGCAACAGGCGCAGGAAGTGTTGCGTTTATGTAGTCGATTTTTGTTTCCGTATCAGAACCACCGTAGTTGGAAGCGTATAAGGATACGGTATAAGCAACAGGATCATTAAATTGTACTTGTGGATTTTGTGAATAGCTGTTTGTACCGTTCATATAAGTAAATGTCGGCGGCGTGATCGTCCATATCCACGAAGTAGGTGTATTTGTAGAAAGATCGGTAAAAGTCACAACATCCAATATTGTTGGTGTTACGTTGTCGGCAACAAAATCAGCATCCGGCGCGAGTGTAACCGAATAAAGATCAGATTGCCAAAGCCCACGGCCATATGTTGCCGCCCTGATCATACTGTTTACCGGATCGGTGTCATAGTAAATTTCCAGCTCGTCCACCACAACGTTGGGAAGGCCGCTGTTAAAAGGAGCCCAGTTGGCACTACCCACTTTAACGTACACACCCACATCCGTAGCGGCATATAGTTCTACCTGTGACGTATTCTGGTTGTTTTGAATCACACAATTCACGGGAATCTGGGGCAACCCGGTGGAAATATTACTCCACGAAGCACCGCCGTTTGTAGTTTCGTAAACCCGGTTGTTGTTATTAAACCCGCTAAACGAAACCCAAGCCGTATTCGGATCATCATTTTTTACGGAAATATAGGTGATGTAACTTCCCGGTAATCCGCTTGTTATATTTGACCAGTTTGAACCACCATTCGATGTCATCCACATGGTATATCCTGTAGCTGTATAAATGTAATTGCTATTGGAGGGCGCTACCGCTAATGAGCGGAGTGTGTTTCCTCCCGTAAGGTTCGAACTGATGGTTGTCCAGTTATTACCCTGATTAGTCGATTTGTACACATCTGTGTATCCGGCATAAATAGTGTTATGGTCGGAAGGGTCCAGCATATAAGGTGTAACCCAGCCACCTGACGAACCAGAAGGTTTAATGCCCGTACTGGAACCCCAGTGATTTGTTGTCCGGTATATGTCTCCGAAATACAATTCTCCGTATTGTGTGTTTTCATTTGTATAATCAATCACACACTCCATCCCATCACCACCAATCACATCATTCCACGATCCGTTTAGCAATGCTTTTGTTCCGTTATCCTGGAGGCCGGTAATCACATCATCATTTACTGTTTGCGCCACACCAAGACGGTACATCTGGCTGGTAACTAATCCACTTCCGATATGTGTCCAGGAACCCCCGTTATTGGTAGTTTTATAAATTCCCCCGTCATTGCACTCGTAAAGGTCACCCGTAACGGGTTGATAGGCCAGGAAATGTTTATCGGCATGTACATTGGTGGCCGTGCCACCGCACGAACCTGACCAGTGATTGTTGATACTCCACGTAGTTCCGCCATCAGAAGATTTCCATGTGTTTACGCCACCGACAAATACAGTGTTTACATCTGCCGGATCGGAAGCAATACACAGGTCGTACCACCCCTGACCACCGGAACCGCTTCCATCACATTGCCAGCCTAACATATTCACTGAATTATAAACCAATGACCAACTTGCTCCACTGTCGGTTGATTTGTACACACCTTTCAATGCATTTGAAGCATTTGCTGAGACGGCATATATGACAGAAGCATTGTTGTAGCTGACAGCTAATTCAGTCCTGTGTCCACCCGAAATAGAATGAACCTGCGACCAGGAAGCTCCGCTGTCGGTGCTTTTATAAATCGTACCGCTGGTTGTTGAGCCATAAATGGTTGCACTGTTTCCGGGTTTGAATTCGATATCAATAAATGCTGTGCCAGTCAACAAGGCCCAATTGGTTCCTCCATCCGTTGTTTTATAGAGGCCAACTGTTGTTGCGGCATAAAGTGTGAAGTTGCTGGAGGGATCGATCAATAATCTGTTGATTCTGCGCTGTTGTCCCTGTGTCCAGTTCAATCCGGTAGTATTCCATGTGGTTCCCCCATCGGTCGATTTAAGCACACCTACCGAATATGTATCGGCGGCATCTCTGTCGCCGGTAGCAATGTACAAAATATCATCAAAGTTTGTTTTCAGAACAATAATGTCACTTACTCCTATCGATGCATTGTTATCTCCTAACGGAATCCAGTTTGAGCCCCCATCCGTAGTTTTCCATACACCTCCGGAAGCAGCTCCGACATATAATGTATTTGGACTGGTCGGTCTGAAAGCAACGCAATTAAGCCTTCCGAGTCCTGCATATCCGCCCCCGGTTGAGCTTGGTCCCATTTCTAACCAGTTTCCGGAAACACTTCTTCCCACTTCGGGATTTTGTTCCATATATTCCTGGTAGAGATCCCAGGCTGTTTTGTCAGGAAAAACACCGGTTACAGGATCTACACGACCTTCCCAGTACCATTCCCATCGTTTGAATTGCTTCCATCCGGAAGCTTTGATTTTTTCACCGTTTTCGTTGTAATAATAACCGTTTTCAACCTGATACGGTTCCCAATAATCATAAAAAGCTTTTTGGTAATCGAAAAAAGTTAAGGTTTCATTGATAACTTTTTCCTGAGGAAGGTTACTTCTCCACGGCTGTGCCTGAGAAAACTGAGTAATGAGCAAGCTGATCAGTAAAAAAGCAACAAGGAAAATGTTGCCTTTACGGGCAATGTTTTTCATAGTAATTGGATTTTAATAGTTAATTGCTTGTTTTATAATTCAGTACAAATATAACAACAGTTATACGAGAATCAAAATATAAAGTTCTATTTAAAAATTTCTGCCAGTTTGTCTTGTAAATCCTGACCACGGATATTTTTGTCTATAATAATTCCATCCGGGTCAATAAGTACGTTATGCGGAATGGATTGCACGCCGTATAATTTTCCTGCAGCACTGTTCCAGTATTGAAGATCGGAAACATGGGTCCAGGTCAGGTGATCATCTTCAATCGCCTGTTTCCAGCTATCCATATCACGGTCGAGCGAAACCCCGAAAACATCAAAACCTTTATCGTGGTATAAGTTATAAGCTTCCACAATGTTCGGGTTTTCAGCACGACACGGTTGACACCAGGAAGCCCAAAAATCAACCAAAATATAATTTTCACCAACAACTGACGATAAGGATACAGGGTTTCCTTCAGGGTCGTTCAGGGTAAAATCAGTAAACGGCTGCCCGATGGCGACCTTTTTTATGGCACTAACTTTATCTGTTAGCTCCTGGACATAAATGGATCCTGAAATAGCAGGATCTAAAGAAGACACAACTTTATCCAATTCTTCCAGGTCGTACATATGAGTATTATTAAGTAAAACAAATACCCCCACAACGCTTTCATGATGTTCGAGTACGTAGTTTAAAAGAAAAGCTGATTTTTCCGTGTTAAGCTGATTGTATTGATTTTCAATATCTTTCATTAACACGGTGTCTTTATGGGCGGCTGCCTGTTGGTATTCCATACCTAATTGTCGTTCCTGACGGCTGTAATTATTCATAGAATCGATGATATATGCAAATTCTTCCTGCGCAACGGAACCCGTCACATTCCTTCCACGAATATCGTTAATACTGCCGGTAGCATCAATTACGTTGTTATCTACGAATAAGGGTAAATACAGTTGCTGATCTTTAAGTTTGATAAAATAGAATTCTGGAAACTCAAGTGTTCCCGTAAATACAGCTTTACCTGATTTAAGTTCAGTTGAGTCTACAGTTATTTGTTCGCTGCCAACCTGTTTCGCAAGATAAGCCCAGGTGTCTTTTGCACCATTGACGGTTACATTAATAGTATATTTTTCTGTGCTTTTTTGTTGAGAGCACGAAACAAAAAACAAGACAGAAGCAATCAAAAAAGAATAAATAATAATACGCATAATTAATAGGTTTAATAAATTTTGAATGACAAATCTAATAATACTTAACAAATCAGCAAGTTAATTAACAAATGAAATCAATAGCTAAAAGAGCCGTTTTGCAAAAGAAATTCCATCTTTGTAAGAATTATAATGATAAACCGTCTGAATTAAAGATTTTAAAATTAAAAAATGAATAAAGTTTTTGCATTGATTTTCATTGGTCTGAATATCATATCAGGTGCCCAGGAAATTGTGGACAGTACGAAAGTGTGGTCGGTTTTAACAGGGCATTGCCACCCCGAATATACTGTTTATACAACAGAGATGTATCGATTTAGCAACGATACACTGATGGATGGGAAAATGTATAAAACCGTTTTTATTTCTGAAGACGAACAACAGGAAGAATGGTTTTTTTTCGGCTCGTTTGTACGCGAGGAAAACAAAAAAGTGTACTACCGTGAGTACTCAGGTGAAGAGGGATTAATTTATGACTTTAACCTTGCGCTTGGAGATACGGTTGTTGTCAACAACCCGAGGGCTGTATCGGAAGTAACACTAACTCTCGTTGAAATCGACTCGGTAGAGACCTCGGAGGGATATCGCGAACGCTGGAAACTGACCAACGATTCGTTCGAAGAACCGGAATACTGGATAAGAGGAATTGGCAGCATGGCAGGCATACTGAACAGCACCTCCAATCTTTTTGGCGGGCTTTGCGGCACATACATCTTGTTGTGCGAACAGGAAAATAATGCTGCTGTTTATCAAAACCCTGATTATGAATATTGCTATTATGATGAACTGATTGTTAGTGAAGAAGAGGCAAAAACGCCCAATAAAATGTTTGATATCAGGTACAGGCAAACGGACAAATCACTTGACCTGATATTTGAATCAAAAGAAGAACACCACATTTTTATTACTGATGTCAAAGGCCGGCTGATAACTGAGAAAAAATCTTCTGAAAAACAAATTAGAGTTTCCCTGGCGGGGCAACCTAAAGGCTTATATATTATCGTGGTGCACAAAAACAACGGAATCACCGTTTCGAAAAAGATTATAGTTTATTAACAGTCAAACAAAACACACATCTCCTTTTATCTTTAAATTTGTCGGGGTTAAATCCGGCTAATGAATAAAGAAAAAAATACCCCCCGTTTGTTTTTCGAAGACCAAATAAAACAAGTCACAAAAGAGCTGTCTGTCACTTCCCGGCAAATTCGTAACATTTCCATATTCCGAATTATCATATTTTTTATTACGGTAATCGGGATTTACATTTTTTCGGGTATTCATCTGTATGCGCTTATTGCAACGGGCATTTTGGGTTTTAGCGTGTTCGTTTATCTGGTAATCCGCCACGCCAAACTTTATAAGGAAAAAAAGTGGTTTGAAGCACTTAAAGCAATCAATGAAACAGAATTAGCCTTACTAAAAGGCAAAACAACCGGAATCCCCGGAGGAGAAGAATATGTTGATAACCGGCATCCATTTACATCTGATCTGGATATTTTCGGAGAAGGGTCCCTGTTTCAGCGTATCAACAGAAGCGCTACGGTAGCCGGGCAAAATTTACTCGCCATAAAGCTTTCGAATCCCGACAGAAACGCAAAAGAACTGATCCGGAGACAGAAAGCAATTAATGAACTGAAAAACAAACCAGTCTGGCGACAACAATTTCAGGCACACGGAAAATTGGCAAACGATGATAATTTTACTGTAGAAAATTTTTTGAACTGGGCTGAAGATACTACGGTAATATGCAATAAATTATTTTATAAATTCATGTTGATCATTACACCCGTCCTGGGTTTTGGTGTAATTTTATTGATAAGCACAGGCTACCTTGGATTCGGAGCTTTTCTGTTATTTCTGATTCTTCCGTTTTTAGTAGTGGGAGGAAAAATTTCAATGATCAACAAGTTACATCAGCAGTTGGGTAAAAAAACAGAAACGTTAAGAAAATTTGGCGATATGTTCCGGATGATAGAAAGCGAACAGTTCACCTCAGAATTACTGGTTGAAAACAAAAATATGACGGCAAGCGAAGGCAAATCGGCACATGCTGTTATTGAAAACTTATCCCGGATAACGGCTTCCTTTGATTACCGGTTAAATATTCTGGTGGGGTTTTTTCTTAATATTTTCTTTTTGTGGGATATTCGACAGTGTATTCGGCTGGAAAAGTGGAAAAAAAAGTACGGACATCAGATGAAAATTACTTTTAATGTACTGTCTCAATTCGATGAGCTTGCTTCACTAGCCGGTTTTGCCTTCAGTCACCCGGACGCTGTATTTCCCGTATTTTCAGAAAACGATTTTATACTGGAAGCCGAAGATGCCCGACATCCGTTAATCAATAAAGAAAAAAACGTTGGCAATGGTATTGATATACATGGTTGGGGTAAATTTCAAGTTGTTACAGGAGCCAATATGGCGGGAAAAAGTACCTATTTGAGAATGGTGGGTGTAAATATGATTCTGGCCATGACGGGCGCGCCTGTATTGGCCAAAACGTTTAAAATGTTACCAGTGGAAGTACATACAGGTATTAAAACATCTGACTCATTACAGGATGGCGAATCGTATTTTTTTGCCGAACTGAAAAGGTTAAAGGAAATAATTACCCGGCTTGAGAACGGTGAGCAGGTGTTTGTTTTACTGGACGAAATTTTGCGGGGAACCAATTCTGTTGACAAACACAGGGGATCGGAGGGATTGCTCAGGCAGTTGGTACATTTAGGCGCATCGGGGATGATTGCCACACACGATATTGCTCTGGGTGAATTGCAAAAAGTGTTTCCGGAGCAAATTATAAATAAATGTTTTGAGGTAGATATTAAAAATGATGAATTGTTATTTGATTACAAAATCAGAGACGGAATTTCAAAAAACACCAACGCGACCGTTTTAATGAAAAAAATGGGAATAACCGTATAACGATTATTTTTCAAATCGCTATATTTATACATTAATTTAAACAAATAAAATTATGAGCTCAAAAAGTTTAGGCAACTGGAGAATGCTTACGTTTAACGGTATAATAGCTATTTTCTACGGATTGTTAGCCGTTATCGTACCTGCCACAACCGTGACGGCCATGGTGATGTATTTCGGAATTATCATATTGATTATCGGACTGGCTATGTTGTGGGGTGCAGTCAGTAATATCAGGGCGCAGCTTCCTTATGTAACTGATCTGATCAGTTCGATCATTGCCATTATTGTGGGCGTGGCGCTGACATTCTACACAGCGAAATCGCTTACGATATTTGTAGTAATCATAGGAATCTGGGCTGTTTTCGTGGCAGTAGTACAGTTTTATCTGGCCACAAGGCATGAATTCATCCGTTCAGAAAAAAACACTTTTGTAATTAACGGTCTCATATCTTTGGCTTTTGGTGTTATTTTGTTTTTCAACCCTTTTGAAACGGCACAATTTCTGGTAGTTATCAGTGGCGTTCTGGCGTTTATTTTTGGGGTTGTTCTGATCTACATATCGGTCAGGTTGAAAAATATTAATAAAGTACTGATTGAGGAAACAGAAGAAGAAAACTAAAATTTAATATCCGTAATTCTTAGCTGTAAACTTGTATTTCCCTGCCAGGTGTTTTCATCAATATGGTAACAGATACTGAAAGGCTTACCTTTTCTCATATTTTCCAAATGGTGACCCTGGTTGAACGCAATAGCCGGTACCGGGTTACCCGTTCGGTCGGGGTGGACCACAGAAAATTTTAAATGATTTTGACCGTTATTCCGGCCAACCAGCTTCGCATATCCGGTATCAATCACATTGTTGGTTACAAATACAGGGGACATATTTCCCGGTCCGAAAGGAGCAAATTGCCGAATGATTCGGAAAAATTTAAAATTAATGTCACTGACAAATAATTCCAGGTCTATTTCAATTTCCGGGACAAGCATCTCTGCAACAATTCTGTCTGCGGCATATTTTTCGAATTCATCGATAAATGCTGTCAGGTTCTCCGGTTTCATGGCAAGCCCGGCTGCGTATGTGTGCCCGCCGAAGTGTTCCAGCAAGTGACTACACGAGTCGATAGCATCGTAGATATCGAAATTCTTAATGGACCTGGCCGAACCGGTTATAAGCCCGTCGGTTTTTGTTAATACAATTGTGGGTTTGTAAAATAATTCCACGAGCCGTGAAGCAACAATGCCGATCACTCCTTTGTGCCACGATTCTTTGTAAACGATTGTTGCTTTTTTGTTGTTGACAGAAATATCCTTGATCATATTAACAGCTTCATGTGTAATATGACTGTCCAGATCTCTGCGCGTCAGATTCAGATCATCGATTTGACGGCCCAGCTTATCAGCATACTCCATATTGTTGCTGATGAGTAAACGTACAGAATCCGTAGCACTTTCAATCCGGCCTGCCGCATTGATCCGGGGACCCAGTAAGAAAACGAGGTCGTTGACATTAATTTCCCGTTCCCAAAGCAGCTTGCTGGCAGGATTTGTGTTTTCTTTGATGCCGGCAGACTTTAGGAGGGCATAGATACCTATACTTGGATTGGTATTTATTTTTTTGAGGCCGTAATAAGCCAGTACCCTGTTTTCTCCGGTAATAGCTACGATATCTGCAGCAATGCTAACAGCAACAAGATCAAGGTATTCGTAGGCAATTTCTTTTCCAATACCCTTTTTTATTCCTAATGCCTCCACCAGTTTAAACCCGACACCACAACCCGATAATTCTTTATACGGATAGGGGCAGTCGTCCTGTTTTGGGTCAAGAACAGCTACAGCTTCCGGGATTTTTTCTCCCGGACGATGATGGTCGCCGATTATTGTATCCAAACCGTGTTTCTTGGCATAGGCAACTTTTTCAACAGCTTTTATGCCGCAATCAAGGGTAATCATTAATTTAACACCCGATTTAATGGCATAGTCAATTCCTTTATATGAAATGCCATAGCCTTCATCATATCGATCGGGGATATAAAATTCTGTTTTGCGGTGAAATTGTTTTAAGAAAGAATAAACCACGGCGACGGCAGTTGTACCGTCCACATCGTAGTCACCGTAAACAATAATTTTCTCACCTTTTTTAATGGCCTCCTGGATACGGCTCACTGCTTTGTCCATATCTTTCATTACGAAAGGATCGTGAAGATGACTTAATTCTGGACGAAAAAATCTCTCTGCTTCATCGTATGTTTCAACACCGCGCTGGGCCAGCAGATTAGCCAGGGGCCTGCTGATATTCAACGCCGAAGACAGCATCTTAACTATCTCTGCATCAGCACTTTTCTTTAAAACCCAACGCTTTTCCATTTAACACTTCTTTATCTGGTAAAGATAGCTAATATTAGCAGATTACGGAGAAGGAAAAAGGTAAAATTTGTATTGGGCTGATATCAATCCATTTATGAAAAAAGTCAAGGTAAAACGATTAAAAACTTGACCTGATAGCTTCCACGGGATTCAGGCGTGAAGCCGACCATGCGGGAATAAAACCCGAGACAAGTCCGATCAAAGCAGAGACAAACAAACCAAGAAAAACATTTCCAATGGTTAAAATCAACGCAAAATCAAACATGGAACTTACGATAAATGTAAGTAAGTAGACAATAACCAAGCCCACGACACCTCCCATCATCGACAAGAAGATTGCCTCAAATAAAAACTGGAGGAGAATAAAATAGTTTTTAGCACCCAGTGATTTTTGTATGCCGATCTGGGTCGTTCGTTCTTTCACCGATACAAACATAATATTGGCAATACCGAATCCACCTACAAGTAAGGAAAAGCCACCGATAATCCAGCCAACCATAGCAATCACAGCAAAAAGTTCGTCAAAACCTTTGCTAATGATATCGGTTTCATTAATAGCAAAATTATCATCAGCTCTTGGGGGCAATTTTCTGACGGAACGCATAATGGCAGTCAACTCATCTTTCATTTGTTCGTTGGAAATATTTGTTTTGCCCTTAACAATGATTGTTGCGCTGATGTTTTTAACGTCCACCTCATTGCGCGCATAGTTAACAGGGATCAGAATCCAGTTATCATTAGAATTGCCGAAAACGTCTTCTCCCTCTTTCTTGATCACACCGATGACTTCAATTCTTTTTCCGAAAATTTTGATTTTCCGTCCTACGGCATTTTGTCCCTGAAAAAGCTGTTCGGCGATTTCGGCGCCAATAATAGCCAGGTTTTTTCCTGCATGCGCCTCGGCAGCGGTAAAATATCTGCCTTCCTGCAAATCAAACGGCATCACCTTGTTGTAGTCGTGCGAAATGGCAACTATGGGCACATCATCAATAGAATTGATATTTTTTTTCTGAATATTGGAAACGGTACGGCTTACGCTGAACATAAAAGCACCCGCTTCAACGGTATTACTCCGCCGTTTCAGCTCGGCCATTTCATTTACTTTCGGTTCGGGTCTTTGGTAATATTTCCACCACGGATAATTTCCTCCGCCCATCATCCAGGGCCATTTTTGAATGAACAATACATTGCTGCCCAACGAATTGATCTCAGACTTAATTTCATGTTCCAGACTATCAAATACCGTAAAAACAGCAATGATGGAAAAAATACCGATCGTGATTCCCAGCAAAGAAAGAAAAGTTCTGACTTTATTAATGATTAATGCATTAACAGCAAAATAAAAACTTTCAATGATCAGTTTCAGGATAACCATGTACGTGTTATTTCTCTATTATCAGGAAGTATTTGAAAAACAAAAAAACCTGATAAATATCTGAGTAAAATTATAATAAGTTTTAATTAATTCATGTTATTTTGCAGTATAGTAGTTACTATTCTGTAAAATTAAAAACAAAACACCTTGAAAAAAATTAAAAACGCCTTAATTTCAGTTTATTATAAAAACGGACTCGAAGAAGTTCTTGAAAAACTAAAGGAACACGGAATACAAATTTTTTCTACGGGAGGAACCTATAAGTTTATTAAAGAAAAAGGGTTTGATGCCCGCACGATCGAATCGGTAACTTCTTATCCTTCTATATTGGGAGGTCGGGTGAAAACATTACACCCAAAAGTATTCGGTGGAATCTTAGCGCGGAGGGAAGACCTGGGCGACCAGCGGCAGGTGGAAGAATATCAGATTCCGCTGTTTGATCTTGTAATAGTTGATCTTTATCCTTTCGAAGAAACAATTAAAAACACATCCGATGAAACAGAAATAGTAGAAAAAATTGATATCGGAGGCATTTCGCTGATTCGTGCTGCGGCTAAAAATTTCAAAGATGTTCTTGTTGTGCCATCATCATCGATGTATGGTGAGTTAATCGAATTACTGGATCGCGACAGGGGGACGACTACATTAGAAGACAGAAAATATTTTGCAGCAGAGGCGTTTAATATAAGTTCTCATTACGACACCTTAATTTTTAACTGGATAAATCCCGGTAACATACATACGTTCAAACAAAGTTTCACACAACCGCACGAACTCAGATATGGAGAAAATCCGCATCAAAAGGGGATCTTTTATGGTGATCTGGACGAAATATTCGAACAATTACACGGGAAAGCTATTTCGTATAATAATCTGCTCGACCTGGATGCCGCCATGCACCTGATCAATGATTTTGAAGAAACTACGTTTGCGATTATCAAGCACAACAATGCTTGTGGCCTGGCATCAAGGGAAAACCTTACCGATGCCTGGAAAGATGCTCTGGCCGGAGATCCGGTATCGGCATTTGGTGGTGTGCTGGTAACAAATAGAAAGATAGATGAAGAAACTGCAGCCGAAATAAACAAAATATTTTTCGAGATCATCATTGCTCCGGATTATGCTAAAAAAGCGCTGGAAATTTTAGAAACCAAGAAAAACAGGATTATTCTTAAAAAGAAATCATATCAGTTTCCGGAATTTCAATACCGCTCTTTGCTTAACGGGGTATTAACACAAGATAAAGACCTGATTACCGAAACACCAGCCGATTTAAAAACGGTAACCAAAAAATCGCCAACGGACAAGGAAACAGAAGACCTGTTGTTTGCTAACAAAATTGTGAAACATACCAAGTCAAACACTATTGTTTTAGCCAAAAACAAACAACTGGTAGGTTCCGGAACCGGGCAAACATCAAGGGTGGACGCGTTAAGGCAGGCGATTGACAAAGCCAGGGCGTTCAAACTTGAACTGGACGGTGCCGTAATGGCCTCCGATGCCTTCTTTCCCTTTGCCGACTCGGTGGAAATTGCCGACAAAGCCGGGATAAAAGCAGTTGTACAACCGGGCGGGTCCATCAGAGATGCTGACTCGGTTGCTTACTGTGACAGCCATGATATAGCTATGGTATTTACGGGCAGAAGACATTTTAAACATTAAAAAGTATTGTTTCAAGGCTTATTTTGAATATTTTAGTAGTTTCGTGAAGAAGAATAAAACAAAGGAAGAATTATGGGATTGTTTTCGTTTTTAACCAAAGAAATTGCCATCGATCTGGGCACGGCTAATACCATCATTATTTATAACGATAAAGTAGTGGTTGATGAGCCGTCAATTGTGGCCATTGAAAGAAATACCGGAAAGATTATTGCTGTTGGAAAAAAAGCGATGATGATGCACGGCAAAACACATGAAAACATCAAAACAATCCGCCCGTTACGTGATGGCGTGATCGCCGACTTCGAATCGGCGGAGGTAATGATCCGCGAGATGATCAAGATGGTGGGCATCAGAAATTCTATTTTTCCACCGGCCTTACGTATGGTAGTTTGTATTCCTTCGGGTATAACAGGCGTTGAAGAACGTGCCGTAAAAGATTCGGCAGAACAAGCCGGAGCTAAGGAAATCAGGCTGATACATGAGCCTATGGCTGCTGCGATCGGAATCGGAATTGATGTACTCGAACCTACCGGAAATATGATTATTGACATTGGCGGTGGCACATGCGAAATTGCTGTTATTGCTCTCGGCGGAATTGTGAACAACACGTCCATCAGGATTGCAGGCGACGATTTTAATGCCGATATAGAAGAATACATGCGTAAAAATCACAACATAAATATCGGTGAAAGAACAGCAGAAAAAATTAAGATAGAGGTAGGCTCAGCTATACCCGACCTGGAAAACCCACCGGATGATTATGCTGTACATGGCCGCGATATGCTTACCGGAATTCCTAAAGAGATAATAGTTAATTACAAAGAAATTGCTACTTGCCTGGATAAATCCATATCAAAAATCGAAGCAGCGGTATTAAATGCTTTGGAAAATACACCGCCAGAATTGTCAGCAGATATTTACAGAACCGGAATTTATCTTGCCGGCGGTGGCTCAATGATACGCGGACTTGATAAGCGGCTCCACGCCAAAACAAAATTATCGGTGCATGTAGCCGAAGATCCGTTAAGAGCAGTAGCCAGAGGAACAGGAATAGCATTAAAGAATTTTGATAAGTTTCTGTTTCTTATCAAATAACCATCCTTATAAGAAACATTAAGAATGCGCACACTCATTGTTTTTTTATGGAAACATCAGTTTTTTGTGCTTTTCATCATTCTTGAAGCTGTTTCCCTGACGTTGTTTGTCAACAGCTATTCGTACCACCGATCGTTAACTTCGTCAACGGTAAATGATGTTACCGGAACAATCTATATGGCTTACGATAACGTTACGGGTTATTTTGGCCTGAAAAAGGAAAATAAAAAACTGGCAGACGAAAATACACAGTTAAGAAATATGCAACAAATCAGCATAGCAGAAGCTGATACACAATTCACAACACAAGACAGTCAGTATTATTACAGATCAGCCAGGGTGATAAGCAGCAGTGTAAACAGACAAAATAATTATTTGCTGTTAAACAAAGGAAGCAAACAAGGTATGAAAGCTGAAATGGGTGTTGTTTCCTCCGGAGGTGTGGCCGGTATTGTTGTCGGGGTTTCGCCTAATTTCTCTTATGCGATGTCGCTTTTGCATCATAATATGCGGGTCAGCGCCCGGATAAAGAAAAACAATCATCTGGTAAATATTTTATGGGATGGCAGGGATTATAAAAAAGGCCGGGTGGTGGATATACCTTCCCATATACAGTTATATGCAGGTGACAGCATAGTTACCAGCGGAAATTCACTTGTATTTCCCGAAGGTGTTTTGATAGGAACCGTAAGCGAGTACCTGCACAGTACAAATAAAGATTTGAGTGAAGCCATCATCAATTTCAGTACTGATTTTAATAGTCTGAAAAATGTATATACAATTGAAAACCTCGCAAAGGATGAGGCGGATACATTAATGTTAAAGTATAGTGAATAAATATAGCAGGAAACGTCTGAAATGAGTAATTTATACGTAAGAAATATAGTTCGTTATTTATCGCTGGTTCTGTTTCAGGTACTCATCTTGAACCACATGAACTTAAGCGGTTTTATCAACCCTTACGTTTATGTTCTTTTTATTTTGTTATTGCCTGTCCGTATCAATAAAAGCATGTTGCTGCTCTTCGCTTTTTTAACCGGTCTTACGATTGATTACCTTGGAAACACATTGGGGCTGCATGCTGCTGCAACTGTATTTATGGCTTTTTTGCGCCCATCAGTCATCAAAGTTTTCTTTAATAATGTAGAGTTTCTTTCCGGCGATGAGCCGGGCATTGCCAAAATAAAAACAGGAGGTTTTTTAAAATATTCGCTGGTTTTGGTTTTTGTGCACCACAGCGTATTATTCTTCCTGGAGATTTTTGATTTTCACGACTTTCTAAACACACTTTCCCGCACTGTTCTCAGCACACTGGTTACTACCGCAATGATTATGATCATTGTGTTGGTTTTCACACCCGTAAAACGTAAAAAATAAGACTCCCTGTCGGGCAAAATAAACAAGGAAAATGCCGGGGAAGCAAACGTTATTTATCCGTTTTCTTTTCGGGCGTCTCAGGCGTTTCTCCCGTTTCTTTTTTCTCGTCTTCACCGCCTATTCCTTCTCTGAATTCTTTGACGCCTTTTCCGATACCTCGCATTAATTCAGGTATTTTGCGTCCGCCGAATAAAAGCACAATAACCACGACAATGATAATTATTTCGGGAGTTCCAATCCATCCGGCATGCTGAACCGTATCTATATTGGCAAGGAAATTCATGTTGCTGCGGTATTAAAGTTACCATACAAAGATAATATATTTAAGAAATAAACAGGAAACCTTTTTCTTGTCACCCGTTAACTAAACAGGAATAAATATATTTGCCAGTTCTAACAGCTAAAATCGTTAAACGATGAAGAATATAAACACAGCTCTTTTTATCTCGTTCATAATACTTTTTGGCCAGCAGGTTCTGGCGCAAAAAGAAAAACCCGATTACCGGAAACTACACTACCTCTCGGAAGAAGAAATGCATATGGAATTTGATGCATCCCGGGATTTTTATGTTACTGATCCGCCGGATGGAGCTGTTAGAAACGTAGCTGAATTCGAGCAAATGCAGTCAGTTGTCGTAAGTTATCCTTTAGGTATTCCTGTATCTCTGGTGAGGGAAATGGCTGAAGACTGCCGGGTGCTTACCCTCGTTGCAAACTCTTCACAACAACAAACAGCCTTTAATTACTACCAGAACAACAGTGTAAATACAGACAACTGTGATTTTTTGATAGCCCCAACCGACAGCTGGTGGACCCGCGATTATGGTCCCTGGTTTGTTTTTGACGGCAACAACCAGCCGGGCATTGTTAACTTCCCTTACAACAGGCCAAGGCCCAATGATAATGATGTTCCGATTGAAATTGCCGAATATCTGGATATCGATCTTTATGGTATGAATCTGGAAACAGCCGGGGGGAATTATATGTGCGACGGAAGGGGCAAGGCCGCTTCAACCGATTTAATTTGGGAAGAAAATTCGCAGTATTCACATACTGAAATAGCCGGTTTAGTTGAGGATTACCTGGGTATTGAAAACTATTTCGTTACACTCGACCCTCTGGATGATTACATTAAACATATCGATTGCTGGGGGAAGTTTTTGTCGCCGGGAAAAGTATTGATCGGACAAGTATCGGAAAGTGACTACCGTTATCAGGATTATGAAAACGCGGCCAGCTATTTTGCCAACCGGACAAGCTCTTACGGCGTCCCATATGAAGTATACAGAGTATTTACACCCGGACAATCGCAAAATACACCCTATACAAATTCACTTATACTGAATAAAAAAGTATTGGTACCCATTACAGGAAGTCAGTGGGACGATGAAGCTCTGCAAGCCTATGAAATTGCTATGCCGGGTTATGAAGTGGTAGGAATT
>QMPO01000022.1 GCA_003648625.1 Bacteroidota bacterium | reverse complement strand
AGCTGCTAACCTATACACTTCAGGATCTCGGGTATTTCAGCGCAGAAACCTCTAACGCTGTACAGATCATACATCGGGAAAATAAATTTACAGTAACCATTCCGACAGGAAAGTCTTTCTGGGATAACCCGGAAATAAATACTGCGGTTATGATACTAAAAAGCGAACTCAGTTTAAATTATGAATCCGAAGTCATCATCATCCTTGAGGACTACGACTTTATGGGAAAAAGGATCACTAAAGAATATTAAAACAGTACCTATTTATAAAAAGGGAAGTGCCTCACCATCCAGAGAATGGAGTTTTTCCAGCTATCCGGTGCGGTATCAATAAATACGTTTCCCTTATTCTGGTCGTAAAGTGAGGTTCCATCGCTTTTGAAGATACTGATGTATACAGTAGCATGGTATTGGCTGGTTGTTGAACTGCTTGCAACACCGTAGGAATTCGTGCCCGAGTAATCGTCTTTTACATTTGCAGATTCGTATCCTCCGGCAGTTGTACTTGTTCCCTGCAGGGCTTTATCTATTGTTCCGAGAAGTATATAATCGGCTCTTACCACCTCCGAAATTTCCTGAATTGTGTAGTTGTCGAGTGTTTCGGGCGTAATTCCGGCTTTGTTCAGCGCCACATTTACATCGCGGGCATTCAAGGGTTTAACTTTAAAATGTTTCTGTTTTTTGATGATGTAATTAATCAAAAACTGCTGCGCCTCTTTCCCTTCCTGAACAGAAACATGTCCGTTATCGGTAAACCCGAAAGGGAGAATGGCAACCGTTTCCTGCGAAAAAACGGATACCGTAATAACAAGCAATAAAACAGTTAGTGATTTTCTGATAATTTTCATTTAAAATGGTTTTAAACTTATACAAACAATTAAAACAATTTCTTTTGTCTATTTATTTGTTTTCTGCTGCAATTCTGTCTGCTTCAGCAACTCTTTAAGGGCAATAACAAACCAAACCGTATAATGCTCCGGATGTTTCTCCACATCCTGCACCAGCCAGTCAATAGTTACATATTTCCAGTCTTCAACCTCTTCCGGATTTGGCTTGGGTTGCCTGTCGGAGTTCCCGATAAAAACATGATCAAATTCATTTTCAGTCAACCCATCTCCAACATCGGATTTATATGTGAATTTAAATGCTTCTTCAATGTCGCAAGTGAACCCCATCTCTTCATTCATCCTGCGAATGGCTGCTGCTTTAACTTCCTCACCCGCTTTCGGATGGCTGCACACCGTGTTGGTCCATAAACCGCCCGAATGATACTTCTCAGAAGCTCTCTTCTGCAACATCATCTCCCCTTTGCTGTTAAATACAAATACCGAAAAGGCCCTGTGAAGCTCTCCCCTTTCATGAGCTGTAATTTTCTCCATTGTCCCCAATGGCTGGTCGTTTTTATTTACTAGAAGAACATATTCTACTGGCATCAGCTTTTCTTTTAAGGAAGTTCAAAAATAAAGATTTTAATTAAAATTGATCTAAATAATAGACTTTTTTTTATCTGTCTGTCTATTTTAATCTATGCTAAATGATCGCATTACAGATTCACCGGCTGGAAGGCGACCGGGGAAGGTGCCGTTTGGATCATGAACAATCGGAAATTGCAAATTACCAGCTGAATTACCTGCTTGTATTACAGTTAAATCCTATTTTTACATTTTTATTGATCCATTAAAAACAATTGCTGAATGCACGACCGGCCAGATCGTACTAAAAAGAACTCTGCTGCTAACACGGCTAAGGTGATTAAAATCCTGGCCGTAAAAGCCACCGAGGAGAACAGCAAAAAAATACTCACTCCTATCGCTGTTTCCAGCGCCAATATTTCTGCAATCGGAGCAAAAAGCGATTTTGAGTTTATTGAAAAACGGGCTTCTTACCTCTTCAATCTGCTTCCGGCTGCCTTAAAATATCTGTTAACACTGGAACGTTTTCCGGGTAACTGGTTAAAAATCACTTTAGCGGTTACGGTAATTGTGGGGCTTTTATCCAACTATCTCGGGCCAGCACAACAGATTCATATAGTGTACAACCCCATTACTATTTTATTGGTATGGAATCTTTTGGTGTATCTTTTTATAGCAATTCACGGATTTCTGCACATTCGAATTCCCGTCATCAAAAGAAGGGAAAAAGTACCGGAAGAATCTTCTGAAGAAAGCGGAGAACAGGATAAGGATAAAAAGATATTTTCAAATTTCTTTCTGAACTGGTTTATCGGCGGGCTGATGAAAGGAGTTTTCCAGTTAAAATCACGGTATATTGATCATAGTACCCGGGTAACGATCATGAAAAAGATTCTGCCTTCTTTTTGGATATCGTACAGGGAAGTGGCTGGCAAATCGCTGCTGTTCAGGCTGGAAAGCCTGTTAAATGCCGGTGCTGTGGGCCTGGTGATCGGTGCCCTGACCGGGGTTTATTTCAGGGGGCTGTTCTTTAACTACAACATGATCTGGCAAAGCACTTTTGTTTCTGATCCGGAAACGGTACGAACGATGGTAAACATCCTTTTCGGGCCAGCCGGTTTACTACTGGACGGTCATTGGATATCTGCTGAAATGATTAGTGATTTAATGAAAACAGGAGGCGTTCCGGCCGGTCCGTGGATACATAAAATGGCACTTACTGCCTTTCTGTTTATTTTTATTCCCAGGTTCATTCTTTCTGTTTATTATGCCAGCATATCTGCACGAAGCAAGCGGCCCCTGGATATTGCCCAACCGTATTTCACTGAGATCGTGTTGAAATACAGGGAAAAACTGATTGACGTTATCAGGGAAGGGCTGAGGGATATTATTTCCAAAAAGATCATTCAAACAGGAAAGACAATTTCAGAATTCGTGACCCATGATTATTACGAAAAGATCATTGTTCCGATTCTTATTTCCTTCCGGGAAAAAGGTGGAAAAATAAAAACTTTTGAAAATGAACTTCTTGAATCGCAGAAAAAGTTTGAACCGATATTGTTAAATTATCTTGAAGAGGTTCAGGAAGACTTTCAGGAATCGGTGCTCACCGAAATCAACCTGTTCCTGGGCAGAAAGCTGGATATCGATATCAATACGGTCAGCACCTACCAACCGCATTCAGATGAAATTGATCAGCGGCTTCCGGAGCGGCTGGCTGCTGATATTGGCGACACGATCGGGGGAACAATTGTAACAACCGTTGCATTGGCGGCAGGATCAATTAGTGGCGGAATCGGTAAAAGCCTGGGTATTGCCATTATATCCGGTTTGCTGGGTATTTCGGGCCCTCTGGGTTTGCTCATTGGCGGGCTCATTACGGCTGCAACACTGGGCGGCGTTTATAAACTGAAACGCAACCAGATATCGGGTATGATCAAAGACATTCCCCTGCCGGCAATTGTCATATCAGCCACACTCACCGATGGGAAAATTGAAAAAGCCCGTAAAGAAACATTTACCCATACGGAGAATGAAATTAAAAAGATGCTCGCTCCTAAAGCCAATGAGGTAACGGAGTCCATTCTCAAAGACCTAACTTATTAAGATTTTTTCTAATTTACCTTTGTAACTCATTACGTTTCTACATGTTACCTACCTATTCCAGGGAATAATATAAAAAATGATCGTTATTTATTTGACATATTCATTTTTATTTTTATTTTTGACCGTCCGTTCAGTCATAAAATATTCAAATCATGTCACCAAGAACGCCAAAACAATTTGAAAAGATCCGGCATGACCGCAGAAAATCAATTATGGACACGGCACTTGAAGTGTTTTCCGAAAACGGGTATGCCAATGCCTCGATCAGCATGATCGCTAAAAAAGCGGGGATCTCAAAAGGATTGATGTACAATTATTTTAAAAGCAAGGAAGAACTTCTGTCTACTATTGTACTGGATGGCTTGAACGAGATGTTTGAATTGCTTGACCCGAATAAAGATGGCGTTTTGACAAAAGAAGAATTCACCTATTTTATTGAAGAGGTGTTCAAGCTAATAAACGAAAAGCGCACCTTTTATAAGTTGTATTTTTCACTGATGATGCAACCTTCTGTCTGGAAATTGTTTGAAGCCAGGTTAGCTGAAATAATTGAACCATTTATGAAGATAACAATTGATTACTACGCGAAAAAAGGAGTTGAAAATCCGTTGCTGGAATCCTTGCTGATAAGTGCTCTGTTTGACGGAATCGGGTTTCATTATGTATTCAACCCCGAACAGTACCCTCTTGATGATATAAAAAAACTTTTAATTGAACGATTTGTATAACACATATAATTAATTACACAAATGAGAACTATTGGATTAGGTATAAGCTTGTTAATAATGAGCATATTATTGCTGGAACAGCCACTTGGCGCCCAGCAGCTAACTGCTAAAGAGATTATTACAAAAGCCGACAAAAAAAATCGTGGTGAAACCATGAAAGGGGAAATGACGATGACTATTGTCAGGCCAAAATGGGAGCGCAAAGTATCAATGAAGATGTGGTCGAAAGGTGATAAATATTTTATGATCTACATCACAGCCCCGGCCAAAGAAAAAGGCCAGGTCTTCCTGAAAGTTGATAAAGAGATGTGGAACTATGTGCCTTCCATCTCGCGGATGATCAAAATTCCGCCTTCGATGATGATGCAGTCGTGGATGGGTTCTGATTTCACGAATGACGACCTGGTTAAACAATCATCCATTGTTGTTGATTATGACCATAAGCTACTGGGAGAAGAAACAATCCGGGACCAGGTTTGTTATAAAATTGAACTCATACCCCATGAAGATGCCGCCGTGGTCTGGGGTAAAATCATCTCATGGGTTACCAAAAACGGTTATAACCTCTGGAAATCGGAGTATTACGATGAAGACGGATACCTGCAGAATAGGGAAGATTCATATGATATTAAAAAATTCGGCGACCGTGAACTTCCTTCCCGCATAGAAATGATACCGGCTGACAAAGAGGGGCAGAAAACGGTCCTTGAAATATTGAGCTCCGAATTTAATGTCCCAATTGACGACAGTTTCTTCAGTAAGCAAAATATGAAGAAGGTGAGGTAAATCTTTAACAGGAATAAAATAACAGTCCATAAAACCAACATGAAAGACTACCTGAAAATAGCCTGGCGTAATCTCTGGCGCAACAGCCGGCGGACGCTTATTACCGCTGCTTCCATTCTGTTCGGGGTGTTTTTCGCTGTTGCCATGTCTTCGCTTCAGTTAGGAACACTGGAGAACATGATTGATAATATGGTCAGGTTTTATTCGGGATACGTCCAGATACAGGAAAAAGATTTTCTTGATACGCACAGTGTGAACAACAGTTTTAGCGTAGATGATCACCTCAAAACCCTGATAGCCAGTGATGAGAACATCATCCAGTCGACACAACGGATTGAAACATTCGCTCTGGCAGGGTCCGAATCAAATAGCTTCCCTTCAATGATCCTGGGTATTATTCCTGAAAAAGAAGAAGCCATATCGGGCCTTTCCAAATGGCTGGGGGAAGGTGAATTTATCAGTTCCGGATCAAAAGATATTTTAGTGGGCAAGGTACTTGCCGACAACCTGGGTGTTTCGGTTTCCGATTCACTGGTCCTGATCGGACAGGGTTATCACGGAATAAGTGCTACCGGTATATATCGTGTGGCCGGCTTGCTTGATTTTCCCCTCCCCGACCTGAGCAAGCAGGTTATTTACATGGACCTCGCTAATTGCCAGGAATTTATGGGCCTGCAGGGAAAGATTACCAGCTTGGTACTCATGGTACATTCCCCTGAGGAGGTAACCGCAGCCATGGAACGGTTGAAACCGGCACTGAATCCTGATCTGTCAATTTATTCATGGGATGAGATTCAGCCCGAGTTAAAAAACCTGATCGAAGGAAAGGTTGCCAGTGGAAAAATCGTCAAAGGATTGCTGTTTATGGTTATTGGTTTTGGTGTTTGGGCAACCATCATCATGCTGATGCATGAACGCAGGCGCGAACTGGGCGTAATGATCGCCATCGGCACGCAAAAGTTCAGGATACTGATACTGATCCTGATTGAGTCGTTTTTTATTGGTCTGATTGGTGTGATCAGCGGGGTCGCAGCAAGTTTCCCGCTTGTATGGTATTTTTACCGGAATCCGATATATGTTACGGGAAAAATGGAGGAAACTTACCGCACTATGGGTTTCGAACCCGTATTGAAATTCAGTATGGCACCTGATATCTTTTTTTCACCGGCCGTTACCGTATTTGTCATTTTTGCCCTGATTTCATTATACCAGTTTTATTATGTGCTTAAATTAAAAACAGTAGAAGCTTTAAGGGCTTAAACAATTTATAAACAATGAAATGAAAAACATCATTTTAGCATGGCGGAATTTATGGCGGAAACCCTGGCGAACGATCATCACTGGCGGGTCCGTTTTCTTTGGCGTGTTGTTTACGGCTTTCATGACCTCGATGCAGTATGGTTCGTATGATGCGATGATTGATAATATAGTTAAGTTTTATACGGGATACATGCAGATCTTTACAGAAGATTATCATGAGAATAAAACCATAAACAACACATTTGAGTTAACCGACTCAATTATGAGTATTATCCATGAGGAACCGGAAATAACTTCGTACGCCCCCAGGTTGGAATATTTTGCCCTTGCTTCATCGGCTGACATAACAAAAGGATCAATAATTATCGGTGTCGATCCTCAAATGGAGAATGATATTACCAGTTTGAGTAAATGGGTAAAGAAAGGAGCATACCTTGTTGAAGGGGACGATGGTATTTTAGTAGCGAAAGATCTGGCAACATACCTGAAAATAGACGTGGGAGATTCGCTGGTATTATACGGGCAAGGGTTTCACGGTGTGATGGCAGCAGGACTATACCGCGTCAAAGGTATTTTGAGCTTTCCTTCTCCCGAACTGAATAAGCAGTTCATTTACATGGATATAAAAACATGTCAGAGTTTTTTCTCAGCCGATAACAGGATCTCTTCCCTGGTAATGATGGTGCCGGACCATTATCATTTACCAAAAGCCATGAAGCATTTAAAAAAGGAAATCAAATCGCCGTATATGGTCATGTCGTGGGACGAACTACAACCCGAACTTGTGTCGATGATTGAAGCTGACAATGCGGGGGGCGTGTTCATGAAAGCCATCCTGTATATGATCATTACATTTGGTATTTTCGGCACCATCCTGATGATGATTGCCGAAAGAAAAAGAGAAATGGGTGTAATGGTAGCCATAGGCATGCAACGAGCTAAACTCGGAGTCATTCTGTTTTTCGAAACACTTTTTATGGGATTGCTTGGCGCATTAGCAGGCCTTCTGGCAAGTATCCCGATAACTTACTATTTCTATAAAAATCCTTTCCCGCTAACCGGAGAGGCCGCAAAAACATTTATTGATATGGGCATTGAACCCTATATGTATTTCTCCATGCACCCACAGGTATTTTACATACAGGCGCTAACGGTATTTATTATCACAATAGTTATTGCTTTATTTCCTATATATAAGGCATTTACATTAGAACTTACAAAGGCACTAAGGGCCTGACAAATTATAAATTATAAAAAAGTAATATTATGCTTTTCTCAATATCATGGCGAAACATCTGGAGGAACAAGGTCAGGAGCCTTGTCATCATCTTTTCCGTTGCTTTGGGCATCTTCGCAGGTGTCACGTCAACAGCATTTATGAAAGGGCTTGCAGAGCAACGCATCCAAAAAGTTATCAAGAGCGAGTTATCATACATCCAGGTCCATAAAAAAGGGTTTCGGCAAAACTCCGAATTAAAGAGCTATATTCCGGGTGCTGCTGCTTTAACACAGGACATAAGAAAAATACCGCATGTTACGGGTGCCAGCCGGCGAGTGGTTGTTCAGGCAATGATCGCTTCTGCCGAAACAGCTACCGGAGTGTTGATAGCAGGAGTTAACCCGGAGCAGGAAAAGCAAGTCACTAATATACATGAGAAGATCATAGACGGGGCCTATTTTGAAGGCATTAAAAAACATCCGGTGGTTATTGGCAAAAAGCTGGCTGAAAAACTGAATGTAAAGGTCAGATCGAAGTTGGTGATCACGCTGCAGGATACTGCCAACAATGTGATCAGCGGGCTATTCAGGATCGCCGGCATTTACACCACAAACAACAATATGTACGATGAGTCGCATATTTTCATCCGGATCGGCGATCTTCTGGAACTGACTACTTTGCCTGAAGACGTCGCCCACGAAATTGCTATTAATATTGATGACAGTGAAAATCTGCCGGTTGTTGAAACGCAGGTTAAAAACCTTGCGGGAGGTCTTGAAGTGATGGACTGGAAATCGTTAAGCCCGGAAATGAATTATTTAACTGAGGCTATGGAACTTTATATGTATATTTTTATGATTATCATATTGCTCGCTCTGCTGTTCGGTATCATCAACACGATGCTGATGGTGGTTATGGAACGGACTAAAGAGATTGGTATGCTGATGGCCATAGGGATGAACAAGTTCAGGATCTTTTCGATGATCGTACTGGAATCCATCATGTTGTCGCTAACCGGTGGCATTGTTGGGATCTTTATTGGTGCCCTGTTCTCAAAATGGCGGTCTATTGTACCCATCGACCTGAGCATGTGGGCACAGGGATACGAACAATTGGGGTTTGACGCTTATGTTTACCTGAGCCTCGACCCCATCATGCTGGTGAACGTCACTATACTGGTCATTATTACAGGTGTAATTGCAGCTCTTTATCCTGCTTACAAAGCGTTAAAGAACGATCCTGCAGATGCGCTGCGGATGGAATAGAGGATATTATATGTTAAGGGTAATATGTTAACGGTTAAGAGTATAGATTATTAATGCAAATACTAAGCTATGAAAAGCAGAATCCAATCGTTTGAAGATATTAAATGCTGGCAGGCATGTCGGGAAGTCAGGAATTATACCTCGCTGATAATTAAAAAACTACCCCAAGAAGAAAAGTCTGCATTAGCTGACGGTATGAGAAGGTCATCGCGATCAATTACAGAAAATATTGCTGAAGGATTTGGCCGTTATCATTTTGGTGAAAACATACAATTCTGTCGTATTAGCAGAGGTTCTTTACATGAACTAATTGATCAGTTCATTACATCTATTGATGAACACTATATATCAGATAATGAGTATAAAAAAGGAAGAGAACTTATCAATACCGCCATGGCACTGCTTAACGGATATATTAATTACCTGGAAAAAGCCAAAGCAAATACAAAATCCAATAAATCATACATAGTGAAAGAAGATATAGAAACCTACACATATAACAATTAACGTATAACATATAACAAACAGAAATCATGAATGTGATTGAAATAAAAGACCTCGTAAAAATATATAACAGCAGCGAGGTAAAGGTAAAAGCCGTCAATGGAATCACCGTAGACTTTGAAGAAGGTGAATTTACGGCAGTAGTGGGTCCTTCCGGTTCCGGTAAGACAACTTTCTTAAATATGCTGGGCGGACTCGACAGGCCTACATCGGGAGAGGTTAAAATAGGAGGAATAAATATCTGGGAGTTAAGTTCCAAAAAACTGATCGATTTCCGCATGAACAACATTGGTTTTGTTTTTCAGGCATACAACCTGATTCCTGTTCTTACGGCAGGTGAAAATGTGGAATTTATCATGCATCTTCAGGGAAAACCCAAAAAAGAACGTGAGCTGCGAACCAGGGAGTTACTTGAATCGGTAGGTATCGGCGACAGGATAAAAAGCCGGCCTGCCAAGCTTTCAGGCGGACAGCAGCAGCGTGTGGCTGTTGCCAGGGCACTGGCGTCCAAACCGGAATTCATCCTTGCCGACGAGCCCACAGCCAATCTCGACTCAAAAGCAACAACAGAATTGCTGGAACTTATGGCAGAAATGAACAGAAAATACAACACCACCTTCATTTTTGCTACTCACGACCAGCGCGTAATGGATAAAGCGAAACGGATCATTACCATCGAAGACGGAAAGATCATTAAAGATGAGGAATTTGACCAGTAAACGGAAACAAAACAGCGCTCCTCCGGATTTGCAATCCGGAGGTTTAGAGCCGGGGATTTACAATCCCCATAACTCAAATATCTAAATATCAGCACAATGGGTATTAAAAATAAAATAGAACCCGGGTACGCTTACTTCCTCACCATGACCGTAGTAAACTGGATTGATGTTTTCACCCGGCCCGTGTATAAACACATCATTGTCGATGCTTTAAGATATAACCAGGAAGAAAAAGGACTGGTCATTTACGGATGGTGCCTGATGAGTAACCATTTACACATGATTGCTGAAGCGGAAGAAGGAAAACATTTGTCAGACATACTGCGGGATTTTAAAAAATTCACAAGCAAAGCCATTACCAAGGAAATTGCAGAGAATCCAACAGAAAGCAGAAAGAAATGGATGCTAAATGAATTTGAGTTTGCCGGAAGATACAACCAAAAAATAAAAAATTACAAACTGTGGCAGGATGGAAATGAGGCTAAGGAAATACACTCTACTTCTTTTCTTGAACAAGAGCTCGAATATATTCACAACAATCCTGTTCGCGCTGAAATAGTTGAATTACCTGAAGAATACATGTATAGCTCAGCAAAAAAATACGCTGATGAAACGGGTTTATTAAATGTTATTTTGATATGAATTGTCGGATTACAAATCCTTATCTATTTGCTTCCGGATTGCAAATCCGGAAGAGCGGTCGTATAGTTAAATACCTTGAGTTCCTCCGGATTTGCAATCCGGAGGTTAATCGCCGGGGATTTGTAATCCCCGCAAAAACAATTCTCGCTCTCCTCATCTTCCTGCTCACCATCTCCCCCACACACGCACAGAAACCACACAAATTCCGGGTAACAGGTTTTGTTGAATACCTCAACAACACATGGACTCCATATAGCGATATCAACAAATCTCTTGGATTCAGTAATATTGAAAACCAGTCGGGTATATACAACCGGTTTAATTTCTGGTACAACCCAACGGACAATCTTGAGTTTTATGTGGGCATGCGCAACAACTTCCTGTTCGGGCCGATGAACAGCTCATACAACGATATGTTTTCAAAACTGAAACTCAATTACAACTACAACGAACTGACTACTTTCGATAACGGCTGGGTGGACTTAACTTTTCAGATTGCCGGAGGAAACTCTTATGTTTTCTATACCAATTTCGACCGGGCAAGCCTGAAATGGACACTGAACAAGTTTGAACTGACAATCGGACGGCAACGGATCAACTGGGGCGTCAACCTGATATGGAACCCCAACGATATTTTTAACGCATACAATTATTTCGATTTCAATTACATAGAGCGCCCGGGCAGCGATGCCGTAATGATGGAATTCTTCACAGGCGATTTTTCCTCTGTACAGCTTGCCGGAAAGATTGGTAACACACTCTTCGCCAAAACAATTAGTTTAGACACCATCATCCTCGATAAAGAGCTGAAATATACAGCCGCAGCCATGTACCGGTTCAACAAGTGGGATTACGACTTTCAGTTTTTTGCCGGTGTTATGGAAGATGACGTGACAGCCGGACTGGGATGGGCAGGATCCATAGCCGGGGCCGGGTTTACAGGTGAGTTGTCGTGGTTCCGCGACATGGACCGGTTTGCTGACACGAACGACGTCTGGGTAGCTTCGGTTGCCATCAATTACACGTTTAAAAACAGCATATTTATTAACTTTTCAGGAATATACAACAGCGCAGGTGCCACAGGACCGGCCAATGCAGGTGCAGGAGGATTCCTCGGCTCATTCGGCACCATGTTCTCCAGCAGTCTCAACGCAAAAAACCTCACCCGGTCACGCTTTGATATATTCGGACAAATATCCTACCCCGCTACCCCGCTTATCAACCTCGACCTGGCATCTATTTACAATCCTTACGACAAATCGGTATTCGTTGGCCCTTCGATTACTTTCAGCCTGACGGAAAATATTTCGCTGATGCTCGTCGGACAGCTCTTCTGGGGCAACCAGCTGACAGAGTTCGGTGATATCGGCCAGATGTATTTCATCGATCTAAAATGGTCGTTTTAGCCGGAAGTACTCATTTCTTGTTAAATTTGCCACGAAGAGATTTGATGAAACAACAATATAGTCATGAATAATTCCCTGCGCACCATCCGTTTGTTTGTTTTACTTCTGGCAGGATTGTCGGCAGTATTCCTAAATAATACAATGACCGGATTTCCCGTTCTGTTTGCCGTTGCTCTTGCCATTTCAGCAGGTTTGACAGTCATTTATATTTTTCTGAATTTCGACAAACAGCTTAACGAAAAACTAATCATGGAACTTATTGCCGACGGATTTTCGGGTATGGTGCTCTTCACTTATCCTTTCAGCGATGAACGGTTTTTTCTCATCGTTTTTGCTTTCTGGATTGCCTGGTCGGGAACACTCTGGCTCACGTCGGGCTTCTTTAACCTGGCAAATAAAAATATGATGTGGTTTTATATACTGGCAGGTATTGTCTTTATAGTTCTGGGATTCGTGCTCATGAATTATACTCAGGAAATGATCAATTCCGCCATTTATGTCGTCGGATTTAGTCTGATCCTGTATGGTGCGTTCGGGCTATACCTGAAGCTGGTAAAAAAAACAGATATTTATTGATATGGCACACATACGATTACGCCGTACGATCCCGGCGGATAAGAGTACTGTGTTTGATGCATTGACTATCCAGGAATACATTTCCGGCTGGTTTGCTCCGCATGTCATTGCAACACCGGTTTCAGGAACTTACGCCGCTTTTGCCTTTGATGAAGATCAGCATTTTAAAGTGCTGCTCAGCGAAATTGTTCGGGACGAAAAAATTGTCTGGGAATATACCGGGGGCAATCTTGACTGGGATCATTCAAGAATCGTTTTCCGGCTGGAAGAAACAGGCAAAGGAAAAACTTTGCTGACGTTTAGCCAATCAGAGTTGCCGGATACAGGAAAAGTGGATAAATGGAGGAATAGCTGGAGTAATTTTCTGGATCAGTTAAAAAGATTTGTGTTAAAAGAATTGTCGCATGCCTGATATTAATTATGATTATGTAATCATCGGAAGTGGTTTTGGAGGCGCTGTCTCCGCCCTTCGCCTTTCCGAAAAAGGATACAAAGTACTGGTCGTTGAGAAAGGGAAATGGTACCAAAGTGAAGATTTCCCCAAATCAAACTGGAACCTGAAGAAGTGGCTCTGGCTTCCATCACTGCACTTTTTCGGTATCATGAAAATGACCTTTTTTAAGCACATCGGCATATTGAGCGGAACGGGTGTTGGCGGGGGATCGCTGGTATATGCCAACACACTGGCTCAACCTAAAACCGCTTTTTACCGGACCGGGAGCTGGCATCATCTGGCCGATTGGGAAAAAGAATTACAACCGTATTATGAAACTGCCAACAAAATGCTCGGCGCAGCCGTTAACCCGAACCTGGAACTTGGTGATCAGCTTCTGAAGAAACTGGCCGTTGCACAGCAAAGAGAAGCGTATTTTGAACCTACGAAGGTCTCCGTATTTTTCGGCGAAGCAGATGTAACGGTGCCCGATCCATTTTTTGACGGCAAAGGACCTGAAAGAACCGGCTGCAACAGTTGTGGTGGCTGCATGACGGGATGCCGTTACAATGCCAAAAACAGCCTGGATAAAAACTACCTGTACCTGGCTGAGAAAAACGGGGTTGAGATTGTAGCGGAGCAAGAAGTGATTGACGTAGTTGAACTTGATACTGACGGAAATAAACTATATGAAATCACGTACAGGGATTCTACAAAAATTTTTAGAAGAAAAAGAAAAATAACGAGCAAAGGTGTTGTCTTTTCCGGGGGCGTTCTGGGAACGGTTAAACTGTTGCTGAAACTGAAGAAGGGTTCGTTACCCAATCTGAGCGACAAGGTAGGCGAAGACATCCGAACAAACAACGAAAGCCTCATTTTCAGCGTATCGCCCGACAAAGAAAAAGATTTCTCCAAAGGTGTGGCTATCGGCTCTATCTATCATTCCGATGACCACACACACCTCGAACCGGTAAGATACACGCAGGGCTCCGGATTCTGGCGGACAGGAATTCTGCCTTTTGTTATGGGCAAGTCTGTTTTTATTCGGTTTTTCAAAATTCTGGGAGAATATATCAAACACCCGCTTGCTTACTTCAGGCTATACACCGTCAGAGATTTTGCCAAACAATCCGTTGTTTTGCTGTTCATGCAGCATATCGACAGTACACTGAGCCTTCGCAGAGGTATGTTCCGGATGAAATCGAAAGTTACGGAAGGCACCAAACCCACCGCCCACATTCCCGATGCGAAAAAGCTGGCCGATGCCTACAACCAAATTTCAGGGAATCGCTCATTCGTCTATATTACCGAGTCAATTTTCAATATTCCATCAACAGCACATATCCTCGGAGGAGCTGTTATGGGAGCTACAAAACAAGAGGGTGTTATTGACAAATACAACAAAGTTTTTGGATACGACAATATGTATGTTTGCGATGGTTCTGTTATATCAGCCAATCCCGGTGTAAATCCCTCATTAACAATCACTGCGTTGAGCGAACGGGCAATGAGTAAAATAAAGGATAAAAAGAATTATTAAAAAAATTGTCTGTTATGAATAAAGTTCTTATTTTTGCACCCCGAAATTTTTAGGAAAAAAGAAACGTATGTATTTAACAGCTGAAAAGAAAAGAGAGATTTTTGAAAAATACGGCAACACGGTAACTGACACTGGTTCCGCTGAAGGCCAGATCGCTCTGTTTACCTATCGTATTAAACATTTAACGGGTCATTTGAAGGATAACAAGAAAGACCTGTTCACGCAAAGGTCCTTGATCAGATTAGTCGGGAAAAGAAGAAAACTTCTTGATTATCTGAAAGACAAGGATATAGAACGATACCGTTCTATTATTAAAGAACTTGGATTAAGAAAATAACGTGAAAAAATCTGATGCACAGTAGAAAGGCAATTCGTTGATTGCCTTTTTTTGTGTTTTTATTACTTCACAAATAAACATTTATAAAATATAATAATGGCTATTAAAGCAATAACAAAAACATTTGATTTAGAACCCGGTAAAACTATTACCATTGAAACCGGAAAATTAGCAAAACAGGCAGACGGTTCTGTCGTAGTTAAAATGGGCAAAACAATGCTCCTGGCTACTGTTGTTTCGGCTAAAGAAGCACGGGAGGACGTAGATTTTATGCCCCTCTCCGTTGATTACAAAGAAAAATATGCCGCTACCGGAAAATTTCCCGGTGGTTTTTTTAAACGCGAAGGAAGATCTTCAGAACTTGAAATACTTGTCTCTCGTCTTGTCGACAGAGCACTAAGGCCACTGTTCCCCGATGATTACCATGCCGAGACACAGGTGCTGATACAACTTGTTTCCGCCGACCCTGACATAGCTCCCGATGCATTAGCCGCTTTAGCGGCTTCCAGTGCTCTTGCCGTATCGGATATTCCTTTTAACGGTCCGATCTCCGAAGTCAGGGTAGCCCTTATCAACGATGAATTCGTTGTCAACCCGTCATTGTCACAAATAGAAGAAGCCGAACTTGAGCTTATGGTTGCCGCTTCCATGGACAACATTATGATGGTGGAAGGTGAAATGAAAGAAGTTTCGGAAAAAGTAATGCTTGAAGCATTAAAAGTAGCCCACAATGCTATTAAAATACAATGCCAGGCACAAATTGAACTGGCCGAAATGGTAGAGAAAGCTAAAGAAAAACGCACCTACTGCCACGAAACAAACGATGAAGACCTCAGAAAACAGGTAAAAGAAGCTACTTACCAGAAGTGTTATGATGTAGCTTTGCAGGGTATAAACGACAAACATGCCCGTACCGAAGCTTTCGAAGCTGTTCGTGACGAATTTCTGGAAACAATTCCGGAAGAGGAACGCGAAGAGAAAGAAGGCCTGGTGAAAAAATATTTCCATGATGTGGAAAAAGAAGCCGTTCGTAATGCTATTCTGAATGAACGAATCCGCCTTGACGGCAGAAAATTAGATGAAATCAGAAACATCTGGTGCGAAGTTGACTACCTGCCTGCCACGCACGGTTCGGCTGTATTCACCAGAGGCGAAACGCAGGCGCTGGTAACTGTTACACTGGGTAACAAAATGGATGCACAAACCATTGACGGTGCCCTGATTGAAGGTTCAAACAATTTCATCTTACATTATAACTTCCCCGGATTCTCAACAGGCGAAGTAAAACGGATGTTTGGTCCGGCACGACGGGAGATTGGTCATGGAAACCTGGCCGAACGCGCCCTCAAACAAGTGGTTCCATCAGGTGAAGATAACCCATATACCATTCGAATAGTATCCGATATCCTCGAATCGAACGGTTCCTCATCTATGGCTTCAGTTTGTGGAGGCACACTCGCTTTAATGGATGCCGGAATTAAGATCAGCAAACCTGTAGCAGGTATTGCCATGGGACTGATCACCGATACGGAAGCTGGTAAATATGCGGTCCTTTCGGATATACTTGGTGATGAAGATCACCTGGGTGATATGGACTTCAAAGTAACCGGAACAGAGAACGGCATAACTGCCTGCCAAATGGATATTAAAGTGGACGGTCTGTCGTATGAGGTGCTTGAAGAGGCTTTGGAACAGGCCCGCAAGGGAAGAATGCACATTTTAGGCGAGATGGCGAAAACTCTTGACAAACCGAGAGATGATTACAAAGAGTTTGTACCACGTATTGAAAAGATGATGATAGCTAAAGAATTTATTGGTGCTGTCATCGGACCCGGCGGAAAAGTCATTCAGGAAATACAGGCCGAAACCGGCGCGACAATTATTATCGAAGAAGAAGGCAATTTTGGTATTATCGACATCGCATCCAGCGACAAAAATTCTATTGAGAAAGCCAAAAACTGGATAAAAGGAATCACAGCCATGCCCGAATTAAACGAAGTATATCTGGGAACGGTAAAAAGTATCGTATCTTTCGGAGCGTTCATTGAAATCCTTCCCGGAAAAGACGGCTTACTTCACATATCTGAAATTGACTGGAAACGTATTGAAAATGTGGAAGATGTGTTACAGGAAGGCGACAAGGTAAAGGTCAAGCTTATCGGAATTGATGAAAAAACCGGTAAACTGAAACTTTCGAGAAAAGTTTTGATTGAAAGACCTCCGAAAAGCTAAAGTAAACATGAGTAACTTTTCATATTAAATAACGTATATACGATTAATCAACCCGTACTAATTAATATTTGATAAATGAGGCAATTAAAGATTACAAAACAGGTTACCAATCGTGAAACCGCCTCTCTGGACAAATACCTTCAGGAGATAGGAAAAGTAGACCTTATTACTGCTGAAGAAGAGGTTGAACTCGCCCGTAGGATTAAACAGGGCGATCGCATTGCATTGGAGAAGCTTACGAAAGCCAACCTGCGTTTTGTCGTGTCTGTATCAAAACAATACCAAAATCAAGGCCTTACCTTACCCGACTTAATTAATGAGGGGAATCTTGGATTGATCAAGGCCGCCCAACGGTTTGATGAAACACGTGGTTTTAAGTTTATCTCTTATGCGGTTTGGTGGATTCGCCAGTCCATTCTTCAGGCACTGGCGGAACAATCAAGAATTGTACGCCTTCCTTTGAACAAAATCGGTTCCATTAATAAAATTAACAAAGCTTCTGCCCGTTTGGAGCAGGGATTTGAAAGAGAACCCAATGTGAAGGAAATTGCTGGCGAGTTGGACATGACGGAAACAGAAGTTAAAGAATCCATGAGGAATGCCGGAAGGCACGTTTCCATGGATGCCCCTTTAATTCAGGATGAAGACAACACCATGTATGATGTGTTGAAAAGCGAAGAAGCTGTAACTCCTGAAACCGGCTTGCTTTACGAATCTTTGAAAAAAGAAATTGACAGGGCCATTTCCACGCTGACACAGCGCGAAGCGGATGTGATCAGACTCTATTTTGGTCTGAATGGCGGTCACCCGATGACCCTGGAAGAAATTGGTGAAGCATTTGACCTGACACGAGAACGAGTTCGACAGATTAAAGAAAAAGCGATCCGAAGATTAAAACACACTTCGAGAAGTAAGATCTTGAAATCGTATTTAGGTTAAGATATAGCGTCCCGATGAGGACGCTTTTTTTTTATCTTTGAAAAATGAGTCATTTAATTGCCCCTTCTCTTTTATCAGCTGACTTCGGAAAGCTGGAACAGGAAGTTGACATGGTCAACAACAGCCGTGCCGACTGGTTTCATCTCGATGTGATGGACGGTTTATTCGTTCCCAACATCACCTTCGGTTTTCAGATTATTAACGTCATTAATCAATACGCCCAAAAACCACTGGATGTCCACCTGATGATCGTTCAGCCCGAAAGGTATCTGGAACAATTTAAAAAAGCAGGCGCCGATATCCTGTCAATCCACTATGAGGCATCCACACACCTGCACCGAAGCATTTACGCCATAAAAGACCTTGGCATGCAGGCCGGAGTAGTGCTTAACCCGCATACCCATGTTGCCGTGTTGGAAGATATCATCTCCGACCTTGACCTGGTATTGCTCATGTCGGTTAACCCGGGATTCGGGGGACAGAAATTCATTGATAACACCTACCATAAAATAACACAGCTAAAAGAACTCATCCTGCGGAAAAATGCACACGCACTCATAGAAATTGACGGTGGTGTAACTCTCGACAATGCACCAAAACTGGTAAACGCCGGGGCTGATGTGCTGGTGGCCGGAAATACTATCTTTTCATCCGACGATCCTGTTAAAACCATTGAGTTATTAAAAGAAAGTTCACCCCTTTATTCGGCTTAAATGTATCCGTATCTGCGTACCATCAAAGTGTTTTTAACTGCTAAAAGGAAGGGTGACCATAAGCTTACCGACGTGAGTATTATGAAAATGACGGTGATGCCCGGAGATATTGACGTTTTTATGGAACTGAACAACGGACGTTTTCTGACCCTTATGGACTTTGGCCGCTTTGACGTAGCCATCAGGAGTGGATTTTTAACGCAGGTGAGAGACAAAAAGTGGGGCCTTACCGTTGCCGGGGCCAGTGTCCGGTTTCGCCACAGGCTTCGCTTATTTCAGAAATTTGAGCTCCATTCGCAGGTCATTGGCCATGATGAAAAATGGATCTATTTCCATCAGAAAATAGTTCGCAAAGGAAAGATACATGCATCTGCACTGATCCGCACAGGTGTAACGTCCAGCAAAGGCATTGTAAAAGTGGAAGAAGTGATCAGAACATTGAACTTTAGTTCACCCGTTCCTCCCCTGCCCGAATGGGCAAAGGTATGGGTGGAAGCCGACGAGTTACATCCGAAATAGGCCGCAGAGCAGCTGCCCTCCTGTCCGCTTCAGATACCTGCTTTCTGCTTTCTGATATCTTACATCTGATATCCAAAGTCCCGGACTCTCACGCCCCACGGGCTCAGAGATAAACGGCTTTTATTTTTTCTACCCAACAAACTAAAGGCTGTCTCAAAAGTCTTAGTGTTACTTTGTGTTTGTCTCTGTGCTTCTTTGTGGTAAATAAATGGCCGAACCACAAAGGGTCACAAAGTGCACACTAAGTTCCGCAAAGTAAATTCAGGT
>QMPO01000021.1 GCA_003648625.1 Bacteroidota bacterium | reverse complement strand
TTGACTACTTCCAGCGCCTGTGTTCCGATAGAACCTGTGGAACCGAGTATGGCAATTCGTTTCTTCAAATTTTGTTAGTTAAAAATGATGTATTCTTCCGGATCAACCGGCGTTCCGTTGTACCACAATTCGAAATGTAAATGAGGACCGGTACTTAAGTTCCCCGAGTTGCCTGCGATGGCAATAGGGTCGCCTGTATGTACATAATCACCTTCTTTTTTCAGGAGTACTGAATTATGTTTATAAATTGAAATCAGATTTTGCTGATGCTGTATGGCAATAGTGTAACCGGTTTCAAGTGTCCATCCTGCATAAACGACCGTCCCGTCAAGGGTTGCTTTGGTGGCTTCGTTATGAGAGGTCACAATGTCAACGCCGTAATGTTTTTCCGTAAGGTTGAATTTAGCCGTAATGATCCCGCTTATAGGCGGGAAGAAATTAAAACTCCTGATGGAGGATTCCGATTTACTTTCCTGCAGGTCCTGTTCGGTGAAATATAAACTGTACAGATTTTGATATTCAAATTCAGCACGGAGCATACTGTCCTCCATCGATTTTTTCATCCCGCTGGTATCAATTTGCACCTCTAAACCGACTGGCTCTTCTGAAGCATCATCCGGGATATTTCCTTCCAGTATATTTTTGATGTTTTGAATATATCTGTCTTTCTGTTGAATATCGTACAACAGCGAATCAGCCATCAGGTTCAATTCATAAATCTGTTTTCGCTGATCAACATTCGGATAACCCGGAATAAACTCTCTGACAGAAGTGTTGGCTATGAAGAAAAATGTGATCGACATCATCACAATGGATATACTTACCAGAAAAATTAAAATATTCAGCGCGGTAAGTCGCATGGAAAATCGTTCCTCAAACGTCTGGTCGTCAAGAATAACAAGGCGAAACTTGTTGGTAATTTTATTATACCATTTTTTATCCTTCATGCGGTTAGCTGTTTTTGAGCGGTCTGAGTATCAAAATTACGAAAGCCGGGAGAATGAAATCGTGCTACCGGTTTTATTTATTAATTTTTAACAAAACAGTGATTTCGTAGGCTGTGAACAATATATAGTAAATCATAAATGTAACGGCGAATGAAACAGCATCATCTCTGTGCGTATATGCATATACGGCAATCACAATAATGAATAAAAACAATTTACCGAAATTCAGCAGCATATAGGTATTGATAAACCTGTTGGGTTTATCTTCCATGGCCCGTGTCAGTTTACCGGTCAGTAAAAAGTGAACGGAATAAATAAAAGCGATCAGGAATAAATATACATGCGTAATGTGCACTTGAGGCAGCCAGAGGTCGACAGCTAAGCTGATAAGAGAAATAATGAGCGCATAAATAGTTAATCCTTTAGCTAATTTTAAAAATGTTTTATTCATGATTTTCCTTTAAACAAATCTTTCAGGCCCAGGTATAAGGCAATAATTACCGCTAAAATAGTAAATACAACAGTCCATACAGGGAATCCCCATTCCAGTTTACTGTCAAGTGCTTTGCCGCCAAATGCGCCGCCAACAATGATAACGATCATTTGAATGGCGAGCGTGGAATACCTGGCATAAAATTTAAGCGGGCTGTCCTTTTGATTTTTCTTTTCCACTTTGCGTAGCAAAATTTGGCCGGTTTTCTGTTTTTGTTGCTAATGCAGCCATCTGGCAAGAACCAGAAAACAGAGCTCCCGGTTCGATAGATATCTTCTTGGTAGTTATGTCGCCCGAAAATTTTGATGTTGCTCTTAAGGTTGTCAGTTCGCCGGCTTCCAGTTTGGCTTTTACTGTTCCTGAAATATCCGCATTCTGGCAGTAAATCTCCCCTTCAACATTTCCTGTTTCACCGATCACGATTTTTCCTTTGGCCCTGACAGTGCCCACTAAAGAACCTTCGATCCTGAAATCACCATCTGAATCAAGATCTCCTTTAATTTTTGTACCCAGCGCAATGATATTCCGCGCCTGGTTTTCGCTGTATCCGTTTTTCAATGTTTTCACTTTTTTATGTATAAATTAATTTACCTTTTTTATTTCTCGTTTTCGTAATACTTTTTGAAAAAGCGCAGGTAACCTTCCACATCTTTCTCTTTATAAAATACCGGGTAATTGCCCACTGATATGGTTGTAACAGCAACATCATCGGGACTCAGGCCTGAAAAAACGTATTCATCCGAGGAAAGTGCCGAATAAAACTTTCCGGCTTCTCTTTTATTTCCGAAATTACCAATGGTGATCAGTGTTGTTTTGTTATCCAGCATCAGGCTTTTTATCCGAACATTAAGCAGGCTGAACGATTTCTTTTTAAAATCGGATAAGCGAACTTTAAGCGGGTCGATCTCTACATTTTTCGAGTTAACAATTAGCAACACCAGATGCATGCTGTTTTCATCATATGTGTATATGGACGGAATTGCCTGCGTACTGTCTGCCTGGTTGTTAAATCCCGCTACGGGTTCTCCCACACCGTATTCGGTACTGAGGGTGTTCAGAATGGATTTTGCCATTGGAACTACCGGACTGGCAGGATGCAAGGTGATCAGTTCCTTTAAAGAAGCATACAGCGTATCGGGAACGTCCACTTTTCCAAGTGATATTGCTCTCAGGTACATAAGCCGGGGAGCGATGGCTGTATCTTCGGAAAATTCTTCAAGACCATTATTGGCATAAGTAATTACCCTGAAATATTGCTCCCGTGTAAATGCTTTGTATGTCTTTTCATACAATTGCAATGCCCGTTGTTTGTCTTCACCAATTTTATTGAAATATTCAGGGTCAGTGATAACTTTGGCATAATCGCTGTCGGCATAATTGCTTAAGATCAGGCTTTTATAATAACTTGCCTGTTCCTGGTTTCCCCGCTCATTGTAAATTTTATAAAGCGCATACCACGATTCGAGCCGAAACTGATTATCGGGATATTTTTCCTGAAATGACAAGTACGTTTCCAGGGCGTTTGTAGTATCTCTCAGGTCTTCAAGATACAGAAAACCCAATTGTTTATACGACTTGATGATCAGCTCATGAGCAGCCTTTTTTTGTTCTTCCTCAAAAGGAATATCTTTCAGGTAATATGCCCGGTTTTCCGGATTATTTGACTGGTCCATCGCTACGGAATCGTCCGGGTTCAGATCATCCCCCTCCGCCAGATCATCCCCATACGACTGCATTACCAGCCGTTTATCACTTAATCTCCAGTTGTCTTCCAGTTTTCTGTTACCCCATTTTTTAATGAATTCCGAATACCCGTAACTTAAAGCAGCCGTATTATAAAAATACCACTTCCCTGTCTGAACGTTCGGGTTTCTGCTTCTTTGTCCTACATCCACAAACTGTACTCCTCCTTCGTCAGCCAGTTCTGCTTCTTTTTCGCGCGCAGCAATTTCCTGCTGGATCACTTTATCGATGAGTGCATAAAGTTTTGTTGTGTCAAGGCTGGCCAGATACAGCAAACTGTCCTGTAACTTAACAGTAGAAGCAAGTTGCACCAAATCGGTTAATACGGAGGCTTTATTTTTGATGGTTTCGTAGTCGGGATAATCCTGAGGCAGGAATGATACAGCTGTGTCGTAGTACGCTTCCGCCAGTTCATATTTATTATCATCGAAATAGAGATCTGCCAGGGTTAGCGCCGATTCAGACTTCTGGTAGTTATTTGTTGCGCTGAATTGTACTGATTTAGCGTAGTAGTCAATTGCTGTTTCCTTGTTTCCGTCTTTCATGGAAATTTCACCGAGGGCAAAGTAAATCTGGTCGAGAAAATCACGGTTTTTGTATTCTCTGGCCATTTTTTGCAATGTTTTGATGATGGCCTTGCTATCGCCCGTATTTTCATCATAACTTTTAGCCAGGTTCATTTTGGCTTCGAAAGCCATACGGTATTCGGCATTACGATTGATAACTTTCTTGTAATAGTAACTTGCTGTTTCCAGATCGTTGTCCATTTGGTTGATCTGACCCAGAATAAAATAAACACGTGTAATTATATCCCTTTTATTACCTACCTCGAGGCATCTTTCAAGATAAGGATAAGCTTCGTTGTACTTCTCCTGTGCCAGGTAAAAGTCGGCAATAACAAATGGAAGTTCCTTTTCTATGCTTCCCGGAAATTTATTCTCATCTTTTTTGCTTTGCATGAAATTAATGACCGCTTCGGCTTTTTCGAAACGCTCGGTTTCGATGTATGTTTTAGCCAGCCACAGATAGCCTTCATACTGGATCGGGTCGTCGGAATACTGTTTTGACACATAATCAAATACCCTGCGGGCACTGGTATAATCTTGTTTGTAAAAATGTGCCTCACCCATCATCAGGTAGCTCACTTTCACCCATTTAATGTATTCTTTTCCGTTGAAATACATGGAGTGACGCTGAATTCCGATGGAAGCTTTTTTAATAGCACGATCCATTTGCGAATTAAGCGACTGAGCTTCCTGCAGTGTACCGTAATTATAAACCCGTAAAACGACCTTGTAATTGTCAATGACTTTTTGGGTTAAGGCTTCTGCTCCATCGTACAGGCTGTTTTTTCCGTTCCAGAATACGTTATAGTGACAGGTCATATTGTGGTATGCGCGCCGCGACCAGGTGTTCTTTTTAGTAGAACATGAAGATACCGAAACCATCACGATAATCATCGTGAGTATTACTAATAAGATATGTAACTGTAACTTCTTCAAATAAATGTTTTCTTTATAACTTAATTTCCTGAAAATTATTACGTAATCCCCGCTTTGGGGTTGCAAAAATAAACCAACTTTAACGATAAAGAAACAGTAAAGGGAAATATTCTGTCGCTCAAGACGATTTTATATGATCGAGAAGCCCCTTATTTGCGTCTTCCAGAAGGTCGAGAACTAACTCAAAGCCTTCATCGCCGCCATAATAGGGGTCGGGTATTTCGTGGTAATTGAATTTTTGTGAAAAATCTGTCATCATGTGTAATTTATCCAGATCGTTTTTGTTACGGGCCATTCGTTTCATTTCGTCCATATTTTCGCGATCCATAGCAATGATGTAATCAAAACGGTCAAAGTCTTCCGGCACAAATTTCCGGCTGATAGAAGTGAGCTCAATGCCCCGTTTTTTAGCATGACGCCGCATGCGCGCATCCGCTTTCTCTCCGGCATGCCAGGCTGAAGTACCGGCCGAGTCGATGAAAAAATTCCCCTCTTCTCCTTTTTTTTCGACCAGATGTTTGAATACCGCTTCGGCGCTGGGCGAGCGACAAATATTGCCAAGGCAAACGAATAAAATATTTTTCTTCATAGGCTGTAATAAGCTGCGAAATTAAGGAAAGAATGGCAAAGAAGAAACGTTCCGAAAACTTCTACTGTTCAGAAACGATTCCCCCTGTCAGCCTGAGCAATTCCGTCTGGGAATCCAACAGATCGTATATGGCATTGAGCTTTTTCGAAGAAGCATTTAAGAAAATAAGTTGCACATCACGGAAATTAAATGAGTTGATGGTTCCGTTGCGGTATTTTTCGGTGGCAATTTCCAGGTTAAGCCTGGCGCTTTCCAGGTTAACATCAGCTACATCCAGCAGTTGTTTCCGGATGCTGTAAAGTTCGTACTGGGTTACCAGCAGGTTGGACAGCGTTAGTTTGATTTCCATGATCTCCAGGGTCCCGATCTTTTCACTGATCTTTGCCGACTGGATGGCCCTGCGGGTATTTCCGCCGTTAAACAAATTAAAACTCAGTGTAAAATTGGCATAGAAATCATACAGATAAGTATTGGCCTGCTGCTTTTCCCAGTCGTACCAGCCCTGCGTATAATCCGCTCCGGTACGCATGGAAAGGGAAGGCCACAGGTTGCTTTTGGCAATGCTGATATCCTTTTTTAATATTTCCTGGTTAATGTATTGATTTTTCAGATTACTGTTATTGGCCAGCATCTTTCGCATCATATCATTCAGGTCGTATTGCTGCAGATCCACCTGAAAACTATCCGTCAGCATAAATTTTGTTGAAGGAGGCTCACCCAGCAACAGGTTCAATGCCATAAAAGCATTCTTTACATTCAGTTTTTGTAAGAGGTAGTTTGTCGAATCGCTGTAATAGGAGTTTTTTGCCTGTAGTACGTCAAAAGTAACCGAGGTGCCAATGTCTTTGCGCATCATCTCGTAACGGTAACGGTCACCCGACAGTTTTTTCACTTCTTCCAGCACTTTCATCCGCTCCATCTCAAGTAAGGCATAGTAATACCCGAGGATAATAGCCTGGATCGTATTTTCTACGACAATGGTTGCATAACCCGAAGAATATTGCTCCAGAAGATCCAGTTTTTGCTTGTTCATGGTTACCGAAAATCCATCGAAAAGCAGCCACCTGAGTTCTACATAAGGTGTTAGTGAATTGGAATACTGGTCGCCTCTGAGGTAACTCATCGAAGCGGTATCGAAAGACGGTGTGTTGTCGTACCTGTTAACACTGTTTGCGCCAATGTTTATTGACGGCCACCGTCCGGCAGCACCCTGTTTGTTGTTCAGGCGGGCGATGTTGTATTGCTGCTCTGATATCCGGATCTGGAAATTGTTCTCCAGCCCTTTCAAAACAGCTTCTTCGAGTTTCAGTGGTTGTTGTGCTACCGCCAGCGAAGCTGAAAAAACCAGCAACAATATTATAATGAGTGGTTTGTATGATGAAACGATCCTGTTCATATGATACGGATTAATCAATTGTTCTTTTACTGTGAATAATAGCTATTTCAACACTTTCGCGTGAAGGCATGGAAGAAAGATTCTTAATGGTCTCAGGTGCTATTTCCTGGTGATGATCACCCTGCATGATCCATAAATTGATCCGGTTATAAACATAGGCTGCATACCGTTTGGCATCATTAAGTACCATAATCAGCACCGGAAAAAAGATCAATATAAAACCTGTACCCACAAAAACCCCATATGCCAAGGCAATAGCCATAGGAATCAGGAATTGTGCCTGGAAACTTTTTTCCAGAATGATAGGATATAGTCCCACACTGGTTGTTATTGTTGTGAGAACAATGGCTCTGAATCGAGCTTGTCCGGCTTCGAAAACAGCATCTTTCACTTTTTTTCCTTCGACCAGCAACGAATTGTATTTAGACAAAAAGACGACCGCATCGTTAATAATTACCCCTGACAGAGCCAGCATACCCCAGATACTCAAAAGTGATACGGGAACACCCTCTACACCGTGGCCCCATACAGCACCCAGCCATGCCAGCGGAATCATGGCTACGATAATGGCTCCCTGCGAAAGAGATTTAAAATGAAGGATGATGATCAGGAACATTAACAGAAATGCAGGGAAAAAATATTTTTTAATCTGTGCCATTGTTTCATCACTGTCTTTTTTCTGTCCCAGATAGGCCACATCAATACCCGGATAACGTTCAAGAAGCCGGGGTACAATTTCCGTTTCTATTTTTTCCTGAATAGGTACAATAGGTGTTTCGTAGCTAACTACATTGGCATCTACCCTGATCTCCTGTGAGCCGTTGTAATGTTTGATATTTACCGGCCCCCTTTTTATGGTATAGGTCGCCAGTTCTGATAAGGGGTACGAACCGGCCGGGGTATTGATACGCATCGATTCCAGCTGGCCGATATTGATCCGGTCGCTTTTCGGGTACCTCACCCACACCCGCAATTCGTCTTTCTGATGTTGCAAACGCTGGGCCTGTGCTCCGAAGAACCCCTGGCGTACCTGGCTTGTCAGACTTGCCTGAGTAAATCCGAGAAAATAAGCCAGCGGTTTTAATCTAAGCTGGACCTCGCGCATGCCGGTTGGATTTACATCGGCAAATTGCATGGCTACTGAGCCTACATCGGAAATGCGCAAATAGCTGCCGTCCGGGTTTCCCCGAATAATGATCTGTTCAATCTCTTCCGGCTTCACGGTACGGTAACGACTTCGTATCAGAAGTTCTTCTTCGTCTGACCGGATTTGTCCCCCCGAAATATCCAGGTTGTTTTGCGCAATGGCCCGCGCCACTTCATCCAATGTCAATTGATAGCGCCGCAGGTTTTCTTCGGAAATCTCCACTGAAATTTCCAGGTCGGGAAAACCGGAAAAGGAGATTTGCGACATAATGCCTGAATTATAGAGATCGTATTCAATTTCATTGGCATATTGTTTCAGGGTAAGCAAGTCAACATCACCCGTCAGTGCCATAAACATTGCCCGTGATATGGACCGCTGTTTGTTAACAATGGGTTTTTCAGCGTCCACCGGAAATAAAGGAATGCCATCCACAGCATTTTTAACCTCCATCAGGGTTTCATCGATATCGTATTCGCCGGTAATTTCAATCTGAACACTACTAAAATTCTCGTAAGAAGTACTGTTGATCTCTTTAATTCCGGCAATGCCCCTCAGAGCTTCTTCAATTCGGACCGTAATCCCCTCTTCCATTTCTTTTGGGGAAGCCCCGGGGTAAAAGACAGAAATATTGATAAACTTTTCCGTTATGTCGGGAAAGAAAGAACGGTTCATTGACGAAAAACTGAACAAACCAACACCAAGAATAATGACCAATATTATATTGGCATAAAAGGGATACTTGATAAAAAGGGAAATAGCTCTCTTCATGATTATTTCAGAATTTCGGCGTTAAATCCTTCTTTAGCATTTACAAGCGGCTCTGTAACCACTTCGGTGCCTTCGGGTAAACCGGTAAAGATTACGGTAGTTTCACCTTTACGCAATACATCAATCTCATGCTTTTTCAGTTTTCCCTGTTCTACGGTAAACACCTTGTTTTTGTCAAATACCGCATTTCTTGGAATCTTCATACAGAGTTCAATGTTCTTGGAATCAAATTCGGCAAGGAGGTACTGACCCTGATACAGAGGGTTACTTTTTTCATGCGATAAAGCCACATAAACGGTTATAGTTTGTGAAGCCGGGTCCATAAATCCTGATTTACGCACCACTTTTCCGGTCCAGCTAACGCTTCTGTCTTTCGTGCTGACATGCACCTCATCACCTATACTGATCCAGTAAGCATCATCGGATCTGACAGGCACTTCCAGTTCCAGTTTGTCCGTGCGTATCATTGAGGCAATTCTGCTTCCCGGATTAGCAACGGAGCCGGGTTCAAGATAAACGGCCGTAAACGTTCCATCGAACGGTGCATAAAGTTTATATTTCGCAAGCCTGATTTCGGCACTTTTAATACTGAAATAATCGTTTAAAATATTCCGGCTTGCCAGAAACACTTTTTCTTTGTCAGAATCCAACGCAGGCAGTTCCGGTAGTGGCCGGTCAATACGAAGTGAATTAAAGAAGTCCAGGTATTTCTGGTAGCTTTCAGGAAAGTCAATCTTAATATCCGGTAAAATAGCAGCAATACCGTTCATAAACCGGCTTTTGCTGGCTTTTAAATTATTCCGGGCTTCTTCGTCAAATATTTTCACAAGCAACTGACCTTTCTTAAACCGGGTGCCTTCTTTTAAGATAACATCTCCGGGAAGGATTTGTCCCTGCACTTCAGCACTCAGATCAACAATATTTTGTGACGACAAACGGCCTGTTTCAACAATAGAAGCTGTGTTTGTTGTATAAGCCACCTGTTTGGCTTTAACATACAGCTTCAGTGCTTCTTTTTGCTTTTCTTTTGATTTGTTTTCCATGCCCGATAAGGCACCGAAAATCAGTTAAGTTAAAACGGACAATATGATTAATGCGCCGATGCTTATTAAAGTTTTTCTCCAATTCATTTCGGTAAAAATTTTTGCAAAAGTACTTTTTCTGAGGTTTTGTTAACAGCAGGCGAAAGTAACAACTTCCGAAGTAATCAGAACCAGGCAATCGACGAATAGATGTAATCAGTCGGTTAATGGGGGAATAAAGTGGGTTGAAAAAATGAACAATTAGTTCAATATAATTGTCAAAGTATAAATAAACCAGTTAAATCTATCGGTATTCCGGCCAATCAAATCAAAGCAACAAGATTTGTTAAATATTTAACAAATCTTGTTGCTTTCAAAAGCCAATAGTGTACTTTTGCAACAGTATCCGTTTTTGTTTGGTGTTTATTATAACAAACGGAAACAGAGTAATTTGGTATATTTATTTAAAAGAAAAAATAATGATTGCAAAGCTTAACGAACTGGTAGAAATAGCTAAGAGCAAAACCACACAAAAAATTTCAGTTGCTGCTGCAGGAGACGTAGACGTACTGGAAGCCATAAAGAATGCACGCGATAAAGGAATTGTCGAACCAGTTTTGGTTGGCGATGAGGCAAAGGTGAAAGAGATTTCCGAAAAAATAGGGTTGGATCTTTCAGGTATCGAAATATTAAATCATCCGGATAAAATTGAAGCATCCTCCGTAGCGGTTCAATTAGTCAGGGATGGCAAAGCAAATATTTTAATGAAAGGGCTTGTCAGTACAGGAATATTATTAAAAGCCGTACTGAACAAAGAATACGGTTTGAGAAAAGGCGATTTACTGAGCCATGTAGCCTTGTTCGAAACACCTTATTATCATAAACTGTTAGGCGTTACTGACGCTGCCATGAACGTAAATCCTGATTTACCAGAGAAAATAGGGATCATTAAAAATGCTGTTGAACTCTATCATAAGCTGGGAATTGACAATCCTAAAGTAGCTATTGTAGGATCGGTGGAAACCATCAACCCGCGCATGGAAGCTACCATGCACGCTGCTACCATCTCTATGATGAATTACCGGAAACAAATTACAGGATGCATCATCGACGGCCCGCTGGCCATTGACGGAGCTGTTTCAAAACGGGCCTCAGAACTGAAAAACATTACCAGCGATGTAGCGGGCGATGTTGACCTGATCCTGGCGCCAAACATTGACGGGGCAAACATTCTGTATAAATCGTTGAATTTCCTGGGAGGAGCTACTTCGGCGGCCGTAATCATGGGTGCCAGGGTGCCGATCGTGTTGACTTCACGGGGAGATACCGAACAAAGCAAATACCTCTCGATAGCGCTGGCAGCGGCCATCTCGTAATTTGAAACTTTGTTTGCATAGCAGCAAATTCTTTCGGAACTTTAACGCCTGAAACTGGCGTAATAAATTATTAATGGAAAAGATACAGGTACTTGCTATAAATCCGGGATCTACATCTACCAAAATAGCGGTATATCACGATACAAACCCTGTGTTTATCCAGACCATCAGGCATTCGACCGAAGAACTGGCACCTTTCGAGCGGGTAACCGATCAGTATGAATTTCGCAAAAATTTAATTCTGAGGCAACTACATAATACCGATATCGATATCAATTCCCTGAACATCATCATGGGGCGCGGCGGATTGCTGAAACCCGTAGAATCAGGGGTGATCGAAGTGAATAAAAAGATGGTGGACGATCTGCGAAATTGCACATACGGCGAACACGCCAGTAATCTGGGGGGTATATTGGCTTATGATATAGCTCAGACTATTCCTCAGGCCGGAGCGTATATCAGTAATCCGGTTGTAGTAGATGAGTTGAATGATCTGGCAAGAATCTCGGGCCATCCGCTGTTGCCACGCCGGTCAATTTTTCACGCGCTTAACCAGAAAGCTGTGGCCAGACAGCATGCAAAATCCATCATGCGGAAATACGAAGAACTAAACCTGATTGTAGTACATCTGGGGGGAGGAATTACCGTAGGTGCGCACGAAAAAGGAAGGGTGATAGATGTAAATCAGGGACTGGACGGAGACGGCCCGTATTCGCCGGAACGATCCGGGACTTTACCGGTAGGCGACCTGGTACGTTTGTGTTTTAGCGAAAAATATTCAGAAAAGGAAATACTGAAAATGATCACCGGAAAAGGCGGTATGGTAGCCTATCTGGATACAAACAGCGCTACGGAGGTAGCTCAAAGGGCCGCCGAAGGTGATGAATATGCCAGGCTGATCTACGATGCTATGGCATACCAGGTAGCCAAAGAAGTAGGAGCCATGGCGGCGGTTCTGAAATATGAGGTAGATGGAGTACTTATTACAGGCGGTATTGCGCACGATAAATATTTCACGAACCAGATTATTTCCTATACCCACCGGATTGCCCCCGTGCATGTGTATCCGGGAGAGGATGAAATGGCGGCACTGGCGATGAACGGTATCGGCGTTGTAAGTGGCGAACTTCCTGTTAAAACTTACGAATAATATAACGGCTTACGGGGGCACATTTCTTTTTGCCGCCGTGATTTTATCCAATAAAAAAAGCGGCCAAAAGCCGCTTTTATAAGAAGGAAAGAAATATTTTATTTCAAAACTTCTTTAGCTTTATTTATGGCATCCGTCATTTCCGGAACATCTTTCACCTGATCGGCAAACTGGTTGAAAACATTCATAGTTCCTTCATCGAAAGGAGCGTAAGTAGCAGCCAGATCAATATATTTACCGGCTTCTTCAAAATTTTGTGCATTGAATTCTTCGGCAGCTTTGGCAAGTAAGGCTCTGGCAGCATTGGCTTTGGCTGCATTAACAGTTTTTTCCATCTTTGCATTGCCAGCACCGTATTTAACTACCTCGTTCATTTTCTCCATCATTGCCTCCAGATTACCTTTTTCTTTGAATACCATTCCTTCACCATAAAAAGATTTAACACAATCCGGCTTCATTTCAATCGCCATTTCATATTCGGTATAAGCGTCATCCAGTTTACCTTCCGACCTCAGTACATCACCTTTTTTACCTCTTATCTGGGCAATAACGGAAGCAAACTTTGTAACATATTTTGTGTCATTACGCTCATCGGCAAAAGCATATCCTTGCTCAAGGACAGCTATAGCACCGTCATAATCTTTTTTCTTATAGATACTCAAACCTTTTTTAAGGTAAGATGCTGTAAGCTGCTTTTCAATTTTGCTTTTTAATTCATCGGCATCCGGACCAGCTTCTTTGGCCATGTTCAGCGCTTCGGTATAGGCATCAACAGCAGCAGCATAATCTTTATCGTTATACGCTGTATTGCCATCATTATACTTAACACCTGCATCGGCAACCGATTGCGCAAAAAGCCCTACGGAAAGCAGGGTAAATCCGATCATTAAGAATGATTTTTTTAACATGTTCATTTTATTAAAATTTTGATTAATTGCTTATTCGGGCGGCGAATATACAAATATTTCGATATTCTGAAAACAGGCTTTCTGTTAAAAAATGGTAAACAACTGTTTTTTTGAATTTAGTTTTATCTTTGCAGCGCAAAATGATGCCTCCTTAGCTCAGCTGGTAGAGCAGCTCACTCGTAATGAGCAGGTCGTGGGTTCGAGTCCCATGGGAGGCTCTCTTCTTTTCATCTAACCTATCATCATGAAAAAATACGGTATTGCCACATTTATCAGCTTTATTTTACTGACCTCTTCCTCCTTTGCCCAAATGCTGAACAACATGGTTTACGATTCGGCAGTAGAACAAAAAGTGCTGATCGGTTACTGCGACAGAACCGGTTTGGAAGCGGGTGAATTCGGCACTTATTTTCTGCCTGAATACGAGGCTTATCTGGTCAACGACAGTCTGGTTAAGCTGCTAAACAAAAAAATCGATGAGTACAAGATTACCGTAGTATTCGGCTCATGGTGTTCCGACAGCCAGGAGCAGCTGCCCCGTTTTTATAAAATACTCGACAAAACCGGTTACATCGATGATCGTTTAACCCTCATTGCTGTGAACAGAGAGAAGCAAACCGAAGTAGTTGATATTAACGCACTGAACATTGAGCGGGTGCCAACCTTTATCGTTTATAAAAAAGGCAGAGAAATTGGCCGGATCGTTGAAACACCTGAAAACACGCTGGAAGAAGACCTTTGGAAGATCATCAGGTAACTTTCAATTCTAAATAAGAACTAAATAACACATTCATTATACCGAATGCTTGAATTAGCTGACGGAGCATCGTAACTTTGCAGTAAGAAAACGGAAATGTATATTTTCAGTACCATAAAAGAAACTTCGGATTATTTGTCGCGGAAAAAAGGACAGGGACTACGTATTGGTTTTGTGCCTACCATGGGGGCGCTGCACGAAGGGCATTTATCGTTGATGCGGCGGGCCAAAGAAGAAAACGATCTGCTGGCCGTCAGTATTTTTGTTAACCCCATCCAGTTCAATAATGCTCAGGACCTTGAAAAATACCCGAGAGACCTCGCAAAGGATAGGGCTTTGCTGGAACAGGTGGGATGTGACGTATTGTTTGCACCGGATGCGGACGAGATGTATCCCGAACCGGAAACAACAGTATATGATTTTGGCCCGTTGGAACAGGTAATGGAAGGCGCCAGCCGGAAAGGACATTTCAACGGAGTGGCTGTCGTAGTGTACAAATTGTTTGAAATTATTGAACCTGACAGGGCGTATTTCGGTGAAAAAGACTTCCAGCAGCTGGCAATCATCAAGGAGTTGGTGAGAAAATATAAACTACCTGTGGAAATTGTTCCCTGTCCGATCGTTCGTGAAAAAGACGGCCTCGCAATGAGCTCCCGAAACGAACGGTTGATGGAAAACGAACGGAAGATCGCTCCAAAGATTTCTCAGATTCTGAAAGAAGCCAAAACGAAAACAGAGGAATTAAATCCGGCAGAACTGAAGATATGGGTCACAGAACAATTTGAAAAAGAACCGCAATTCCGGCTTGATTATTTTGAGATAGCTGACGATACTTACCTTCAAACTGTCGAAAACTGGAACAAGAACACTGGAACAATGGGGTTTGTGGCTGTTTTTCTTGGAAATGTCAGATTAATAGACAATATCAGATTTATTTAATAATTTTGCCACTGATAACAAAGGATCATGCATATAGAAGTATTAAAATCGAAGATCCACCGGGCTACAATAACTCAGGCCGACCTGAATTATATCGGCAGTATTGCTATTGACGAGGATTTGATGGATGCTGCTAATTTAATTGAAAACGAAAAGGTAAGCATTTACAATATTACAAATGGTGAGCGTTTGGACACTTATGTGATCAAAGGGCAAAGAGGTTCCGGTATCATTTCGCTGAACGGAGCAGCTGCCCGGAAAGCTGCCATTGGCGATTATGTCATCATTGTATCGTATGCCACTATGGATTTTGAGGAGGCCCGGGATTTTAAACCCGTCATCGTTTTCCCCGACGAAAATAACAGCGTAAAGTAAGAACGCGGCATTTATGCTCAAAAAACGAATCATTTCCGTTGTTGAATACCTTTTCTTTTTAGGCATTGGTATTTTATTGCTTTGGTTAAGCGTCCGTAAACTTGATTTGACGGCTGTGTGGAACGACATTCTCGAAGCCCGCTACAGCTGGTTGTTTTTGGCACTTTTTTTTGCTTTGGTGTCGCACATCTTCAGGGCATTGCGCTGGAACCTGCTGATCAACACACTCGGCTATAAAACCAGACTCTCCTCCACGTTTTTTGCGGTTATGTTCGGCTACCTGGCCAATACGGCCGTACCACGGATGGGTGAGCTGGCACGTTGTGGCCTGCTTTCCAAAAAAGAGAAAATACCATTCAATGCGCTGTTTGGCACCGTTATTTCAGAAAGAATATTTGACCTGATCGTTTTAGCTGCCCTGATATTTTTCGTAGTTATTTTTCAACTGGACCTGTTGGGCGATTTCCTGAACCGGAATTTCGGCCCGTTGCTTCAAAGCATGTTTTCCTACAGATACAGCATCCTTATTTTGGTACTGATCGTGCTTGCAACGCTTGGCAGCATTATGTATCTGGTCTGGGCTTATCGTGAAAAAATTAAAAAGCTGAAGTTTTACGAACCGGTCCGTAAATTTCTGGACGGCTTATGGACTGGTATTAAGACCATCAAGAAAATGAAACAAAAAAGCTTGTTTCTTTTTTACACCTTCCTTATCTGGCTGTTTTATGCCGTGATGGTTTACTTACCCTTCTTTATGTTGCCCGAAACCAGCCACCTTACTTTTATTGACGGGCTTACTGTTCTGGCTATCGGCAGTCTGGGCATTGTGGCTCCGGTACCGGGAGGGATTGGCGCGTACCATTATATTGTAAAAGTTACGTTAACCGAATTATACCGGGTTGAAGCCAATGCGGCCATGTCGTTTGCCACCCTGTCGCATGCCGGACAAACCCTGCTGAATGTGCTGGCAGGTGCCTTATCCTATTTTTTAACGGGAATTTTATCTAAAAAACAAAAACCACGCAATGAATAATCTGGAACTCATTCAGGCAAAGATCCTGAACCGGAAGAAACTGGAAAACCAATTAGCCGTCTGGCGGTTTAAGGATAAAAAAATTGTTTTTACCAACGGATGTTTCGACCTGTTGCATCTGGGACATATCGATTATTTAAGCAAAGCCAAAGACCAGGGGGATGTATTGATCGTGGGTGTGAATACCGATGCTTCCGTACAGCGTTTAAAAGGAGAAAACCGACCTGTTACAGATGAAATCAGCCGTTCGACGATCATGGCTTCGCTGCAGTTTGTTTCGGCGGTTGTTTTGTTTGACGAGGATACACCTTATGATCTCATCCAACAGGTGCAGCCCGATGTATTGGTAAAAGGCAGCGATTATAAACCGGAAGATATCGTAGGCTACGATGTGGTGAAAGCCAAAGGAGGTGAAATTGTCACTATTGACTTCCTGAAAGGATACGCTACGACAGGTATTATCGAAAAACTAAAATCTGAATAGGTCGTAAAAATTTGTTAAGGAATATAAAAAGGCACAAAAATTATAAAGATTTTTGCGCCTTTTTGTAAAAAATGATCTTTTAGTTTTTATTTCCTGATACCCATCGGGCCTGTCTGCTCTCCTAACGGTTTGGGTGCTGGATTGTGTGTACTTTGGTTATGGTGTTCGTACATACCTACAGGCAACCCCAGTTCTTTGGATTTACCGTAAAGTTCCGGATGCAGGTAATGTCCTCTTTCCTCGCCTTTTTTCTCCACTTCGGGAACAACGCGGTGCGCATTGGCCCAGGCATCGTTACGTACACCGGTTACCTGCCAGCTTACTTTTACGTTGGGCTTGTCGGTTTGAATGGTAAACCGGTTATTGGCGATTTCTTCTTTAATAATAGCCTGTGCAAACTGCCCGATCACAGTCAGTTGGTATTTGAAATCAATGTTTTCGGCCTCAAAATAGGAAGGCAACTCTATAACAGCCAAACCTTCGGCATCAGTTACCACATTACCGTTGTACACATTCATCATATCCGGACTTTCCACAAAGCTGTGGATCAGATATTTATTGGCCGGATCCTGCGGGTGATCTATTTTAAAAGAGCCGCCGGCTTTTGAAAGTGTACCGGTAACATGAACATCACCGACAAAATACCCTGCATAGTTTGTAGATGCAGTTTCCACAACAGCACCATAAATAGCTGCATTAAAGCCGGAAGTGCCATTGGAATATCCCCAGATACCAAGAGAAAGAGATGACGACTGATTGGCTTCCCCATAAACGCCTGCAGTCAGGAAGCAATTTGAGGAGGAGGAACGCCCGAGAACACCGTAAGAATAATCAGAAGCACTAGTTGCATTAATTTCTTCACCATAAACAGCTGCAGAATGATTTGAACCCGGATATTGTTCTAACCCAAGGTCACTACCCACTACACCATCGCTTCCTGATTCAACTACATGCAATTTAACCAGCGGGTCATTGATTCCGACACCGACCTTGTTTTCTTTCCATGCCATTGTCTGGTTACCATTTTCATACATGAATATTGCCTGTGATGGCGGATTCCAATATAAAAATCCAACATCAACATCGTTTTCCTTTAACCAGAGGCCGGAATTTCCACTGGCATCTGCAATATAATAAGACTGGGTGCTTGTGATCAGTGTATTTGCCGGACCCCCTGCGTTATCAACATGAAAGAACTCGGCTGGGGCATCCGTACCAATTCCCACGTTTCCGTCATTATAATATATATCATCACCATTCGCGGTCCAGAGTGAAGAACCGCCACCTGGTAGCGTTACCGTATTTCCATCGCTGATGGAAAGATCGTTGCCACTTAAGGAAAGGGTTTGTAATTCGTTTACCGGATCAGCATCATCATCTTCGCCGTAAAAGGCATAAGGTGTGCTGGCCAGGTCGGAAGTACCCATGTAAACATAGCTTGTTCCACCATTAGGGTCAACTTCCACTTTTACCCTCTGGTTACCCAAACTCCAGTCAATTGCTGCAAAACTTCCGCTGATCGGTGCGCCTTCGCCGATAGACAAGGTAAACAGTCCGTATTCATCGGTTGTAAGTGTGTGTCGCTCCGCGTAAACGGTGGTAGCGCCTTCCTTAACAGTGATCTTGACAGCAATGTTTTGGTTCATCATCGGATTACCCGATCCGTCACGGGCCATAGCCTGAAAATCGATTCTTTGTGGGGCTTGTCCGTAGATGATTAAGGTTGAAAAAAACAGGGCTATAATAAGAAGTAAATTTTTATTTTTCATGATTCATGGTTTTGAGTTAGTGTTTGATTAATTTGAATAATTGTTTTTTTGTTTCGTTGTTTCGGTCAACAAAAGTTACCAGTAAACTGTACATGCCCGGTGCCAGTTGTTGCGTTTGCACCGACTGCCGGAAACCGGATACATTTTGACCAAGGTGCTTGTCGAGCAACAACCTTCCGTAATTGTCAAAAAGCCGGACGAACACATCCACCGGATCAGTTGTCTGTATATCCAGGTAAATCTGATCTCTGAACGGGTTGGGGTACACGGTACAGGATACCGTTGAAAGAATCTCATCAGTGGAAACCATCAGGTTATCAAATTGCTGAAAACCTGTGTTGAGCACCACCGATGGCTGAACAAATGTGCCAACCATTCCTGATTGGCCGATAGTCCAGGAAAGCTCTACATTTCCTGCACCACCCTGTCCTCCTCCGGCAGCAAAAACCCTGCGGGGCATTTCCTGCGCGTAAACACTTGTGGCTACAATAAAACCTGCAGCCAACAGTAAAAATTTTAACTGTTTCATAGTGAAGTTTTAGTTAATGGAATAAAGCGTTAATTGTTTGTTTTCGATGGGAAAGTTACAATAATTGTTGATATAAATCAATAAAAGAGGCTGTATTTGCACAAATTTACGGGATTAAGGACTTGGCCGACGCGGTTTAAATGAATAAAATTGTACATTTGATAGGTTTCATAAATGAAGGTAATGGCAAAAACAAAAACGGCTTTTTTTTGCAGGAATTGTGGTAACCAGTCGGCTACATGGCTGGGTAAGTGTCCTGTTTGTAACGAGTGGAATACATACGTTGAGGAGGTTCTTGTTACAAAAGAAGACAGGAAAAAAAGCTATCAGAAAGACGACCGGAAAGCGGTGCCAAGACCCATTCATGAAATCAGTTCGGAAAAAGAAGAAAGGATACCTACCCTGAGCACAGAGCTTGACCGCGTACTCGGCGGAGGTCTGGTGCCGGGTTCCATTGTACTGATAGGCGGCGAGCCGGGCATCGGGAAATCAACACTGTTGCTTCAGGTGGCTTTGCAGATGAAGCAGTTGAAAATATTGTATGTTTCGGGAGAAGAAAGCCACCGGCAGTTAAAAATGCGTGCCGACAGAATCGGACTCGACAACCCCGATTGTTACATACTGAACGAAACATTTACCGGCGAAGTGTTCCGGCATATCGGGGAGTTGAAACCCGAACTGGTGATCATTGATTCCATCCAGACGCTTTATACCGACATCATAGACTCATCGGCAGGAAGCATTTCGCAAATACGCGAGACAGCCGCCGAGTTACAGCGATTTGCCAAAACAACCAACATTCCCGTGATACTGATTGGCCACATTACCAAAGACGGAACACTGGCAGGGCCTAAACTGCTGGAACATATGGTAGATACGGTACTGCATTTTGAAGGCGACCGTCACTACGGCTTTCGAATTTTGCGGTCGGTAAAAAACCGTTTTGGCTCTACTTCGGAATTGGGTATTTTCGAAATGCAGTCGACCGGATTGCGGGAGGTAACCAACCCGAGTGAAATTTTATTGTCGCAGCGCGATGAGGAAACAAGTGGCGTAGCTATTGCCGCC
>QMPO01000020.1 GCA_003648625.1 Bacteroidota bacterium | reverse complement strand
TAAATTAATTCTTGAGGTACAGCAAGCCATCGGAGAGAATACCGTTCGTACGGTAGCGATGGATGCCACTGACGGCTTAAGAAGAGGTACCGAGGTAATTGCCACGGGTTCTCCTATTTCAATGCCTGCCAGCGAGGAGATCAAAGGCCGTTTATTTAATGTTATCGGTAAAGCCATTGACGGTCTGGGTGATGTAGAGACTAAAAATCGTTATCCGATTCACCGTGAACCACCAAAATTTGACGAATTAACCACCCAAAAAGAAGTTCTTTATACCGGTATTAAAGTTATCGACCTGATCGAACCTTACGCCAAAGGTGGTAAAATCGGTTTGTTCGGCGGCGCCGGTGTTGGTAAGACAGTGATCATCATGGAGCTGATCAACAACATTGCCAAGTCATATGCCGGGCTTTCCGTATTTGGAGGTGTGGGTGAACGTACTCGTGAAGGAAATGACCTGCTTCGTGAGATGATCGAATCAGGCGTTATTAAATACGGTAAAGATTTTGTTGAAGACATGGAAAAAGGCGGGTGGGACCTGTCAAAAGTTGATCGTAAAGAATTAGCTAATTCGCAGGCCACGCTTGTTTTCGGTCAGATGAACGAACCTCCCGGAGCGCGTGCACGTGTAGCTCTTTCAGGATTGACACTGGCGGAGTATTTCCGCGATGGAGATGAAAAATCAGGGGGAAGGGATATTCTCTTTTTCATTGATAATATTTTCCGTTTTACACAGGCCGGTTCAGAAGTGTCTGCTCTGTTAGGACGAATGCCTTCGGCGGTTGGATACCAACCCACGCTGGCTACTGAGATGGGTATCATGCAGGAACGGATTACATCGACAAAACGGGGCTCCATTACATCAGTTCAGGCAGTTTATGTACCTGCCGATGACCTGACGGACCCGGCGCCTGCTACAACATTTGCCCACCTGGATGCCACTACGGTATTGAGCAGAAAAATTGCCGAGCTCGGTATTTATCCGGCTGTTGATCCGCTGGATTCAACATCCCGCATTCTTACCATTGATGTAGTTGGAAAAGAACATTACGACACAGCAGAAAGGGTTAAAAGGCTACTGCAGCGTTATAAAGAATTGCAGGATATCATTGCCATCCTTGGTATGGACGAACTTTCAGAAGAAGACAAACTGATCGTTCACCGTGCCAGAAGGGTTCAGCGGTTTCTGTCACAGCCATTCCACGTAGCCGAACAGTTTACCGGACTGAAAGGGACCGTTGTTTCCATAGAAGACACGATCAAAGGATTTAACATGATTATGGACGGTGAAGTGGATGAATATCCTGAGGCAGCCTTTAACCTTGTAGGTACTATCGACGAGGCGATTGAAAAAGGTAAAAAACTCCTTGAAGAAAGTAAATAGTTACTGAAACATGAATGTTGAAATAATAACACCTGACAAAACCATTTACAAGGGAGAAGCCGACCTGGTGCAACTCCCCGGTATTGACGGATCGTTTGAAATATTGAATAACCATGCACCGTTAATTTCGGCTCTGGCCCAGGGAAAGGTAAAGATAAAAAAAGGCGGGGCGGAAAATTTTTATGACATTAACGGAGGAGTTATCGAGGTGCTCGATAACAAAGTACTTATTCTGGCAGAATAACCAACAAACAATAAATCAGAATTTAAAAACCCCGATACTCTTGTGCCGGGGTTTTATATTTTGCAAACGTGCCTGAAAATCCTATTTTCCCACACCCACAGATGCCGGAAGTGAAAGGTGTGCCTGTACCAGCTTCCATTCGCCGTCCATCTTTTCCAGAACACCTGTAAAGCGTAGTCCCTCATAACTTTGTGCTTTATCGCTATAAACAAAATTATAGTTCAGCGTTTCAGCAAACCAGGCTGTATTGCCGGTACAATTCAGTTTGATGAACTGATCGGAAGCTGAAATGTAGGTGTCGGTTATGTGACTGAATTGTTCTTTAATTGCATTTTTTATATTTATCCATCCCATAAGCCGTTCGTCCGAATCCGTACCATATAAAATAATGTCCGCATTCGGGGCCCATATTTCCTGAATCAATTCAAAATTCTGGGTTTCGTTGGCAACAATATATTTATCCAGCACATTTTCTATCGCTAAGGTTTCGTCCATCAGGCTAAACTCCTTATTACAGTTTGAGCATGAAGACATAACGACAAGTATAACCAAGACCAAAAACACGAATAAATTTTTCATGGTGTTAAAAATTAAAGATTATAATATTAAATTGGTTGATGTGAAGATACAATAAATTTAAAAGAAGTTCAACAATTTAAAACTAAATTACTCCGGCGATCTTATCAAAGTGATGATAAATCAAAAAGATATGAGAAAAAGAAATTAAAAACTTTTTTCTATTTCAGCATTTATTTGTATCATTGCAACCAATTTTTAAACCACACTTTACCATCGTAAATGAGTGATAAATCAGCAGTTATAAAGAGGTTACTTTTTTTGGGATTACTTTTATTATTTGTTTTTTTCATACCGTCATCCTTTTTTGGTCAGCATGAGGAAGAAGTTCATTTAATGACCGGGAAAGAACATCAGGAAGTTGAAGAAGAAGAATTCAAAGCCGGAGAGATGATCATCGAACATATTACGGATGCTTATGAGTGGCATCTTATTACAGTTGGCGATCATCATTATAGTATTTATCTTCCTGTTATTCTGTATGACGAAGGCGAATGGCATGTGTTTATGTCGTCGAAGTTCCATCACGGACATGATACCTATATGGGTTATTTCATTTCCAAAAATGATATGAACTCCGGTAAAATCGTAAAGCTCGATGGTAATGGAAACGAAATACGCCCAACACTTGATATTTCATTTACAAAAAATGTACTGGCTATTTTGATGGTCATGATCCTGATGATTGTTGTGTTTATTTCTATTGCCAAATCTTACGAAAAACGGAAAGATCATGCCCCGAAAGGACTGCAGTCGTTTATGGAACCACTGATTCTTTTCATTCGCGATGATGTGGCCAAAGCTTCCATTGGTGAAAAAAGATATGAAAGGTATGTGCCATTTTTACTTACTATCTTTTTCTTTATTTTATTTAATAACCTGCTTGGAATTGTACCCTTTTTCCCGGGTGGAGCGAATATAACTGGCAACATTGGGGTAACGGGTGTACTGGCAGTATTTGTTTTTATCATCACAACCGTTAGCGGAAACAAAAACTACTGGACACATATTATCAACGCTCCCGGGGTGCCCTGGTGGCTTAAACTGCCGATACCGCTGATGCCAATCGTTGAGATCATGGGGTTGTTTACCAAACCGTTTGTCCTGATGGTCCGTCTTTTTGCGAACATCAGCGCCGGGCATATCATCATTCTTGGTTTTATCAGCCTGATTTTTATTTTCGGCAAAATGAGTCTTGGCCTCGGTTATGGAGTTTCGGTAGTATCTGTAGGATTTTCCATTTTTATGAATTTCCTCGAACTGCTGGTAGCCTTCATCCAGGCTTATGTATTTACGTTGCTTTCGGCCCTGTATTTTGGCATGGCTACCGAAGAAGCACATCATTAAATGAATCCATTAATAACTAAATAATAACTTAAAACTATGGAACTTTTAGCAATTTTATTACAGGCTGTAGCAGACCTGGCCCCTTATGCAAAAATGGGTGCCGGTATGGGTGCTGGTATCGCTGCTATCGGAGCCGGTATTGGCATTGGCCAGATCGGTAAAGGAGCTGTTGAAGCTATTGCACGTCAGCCTGAAGCTGTTGGCGACATTCGGTCAAACATGATCGTTGCCGCTGCGCTTATTGAAGGTGTTGCCTTCTTTGCTATCGTTGTTTGTTTGCTGATCGTATTCTTGTAAACAGCTGCGGTAAAAACCAATGCACTTCAGCGGTTGGCTGCAGTGCATTGGTTCAATTAATTTGTAAATAAAAAAACAATATATTATGTCGTTAATCAATCCGGGGTTTGGTCTTGTTATCTGGATGACCATCGCATTTCTTGTCGTGCTTTTTGTGCTTAAAAAGTATGCATGGAAACCTATCATGAATGCGTTAAAAGAACGTGAAGATTCTATTGAAGAGGCATTGCGTGCTGCTGACAGGACAAAGGAAGAGATGAAAGATATGAAGCTGGATAACGAAAAACTGTTGCGGGAAGCTAAAGATGAACGTGATGCTATTCTGCGCGAAGCGCGTAAGGTGAAAGATAAAATTATTGAAGAAGCTAAAGCGCAGGCTGGTATAGAAGCATCCAATATTGTAGAAAGCGCCAAGGAAAGGATCGAAAATGAAAAGAAAGCGGCCCTGACAGAAATTAAAAACACGATTGCTGTTTATTCTATTGAGATTTCAGAGAAAATTTTAAGGGAAGAGTTAAAAGACAAGAAGAAACAGGAAAGTTATATCCAGAAGTTACTTAAAGAAACAAGTTTAAACTAAGCAGAGGAGAACGAAGATGAAATCTTCATTATTGGCAAAACGGTACGCACAGGCACTCTTTGACCTTGCAGTTGAAACCAAGCAACTGGAAGACATCGCTAAAGATATGCTGCTGATTAACTCAGTCCTTGACGAAAGCCGGGAACTGAGAAGAGTTTTGGATAACCCTGTTCTTGACGATTATAAAAAAGTACGGATTCTGGACAGCCTGTTTGGTAAAAAGATCAAAGAGCTGACATTAAAATTCCTCCATCTGATTGTAAAAAAAGGGCGCGAAGGCATTTTAACACAAACCTGTAAAGCCTTTGATGTGATTTATAAGGACTACATGAATATCTTGCCTGTAACACTCACTATTGCTTCGGAAATAGACGAAAAAACAAAAAAGGAAATATTAGAAAAACTGGCACCGTTAACAGATAAAAAACTGGAAGTAACCGAAATAATTGACCCGGAAATTATTGGCGGGTTCAAGCTTAATTTCGAAGATTATCAATACAACAACAGCGTAAAAGCTCAGTTGCAGCGGTTGGCAAAAGTGTTTTCTGACAACCCCTATGTAAGTAAAATTTAAACAAAAAGAAATAAAAGTATATGGCAGACATTAAACCGGCAGAAGTATCAGCCATCCTGAGAAAAGAACTAGCAGGTTTTGAATCGGAATCGGTACTGGAAGAAATTGGAACGGTTTTGCAGATAGGTGATGGTACCGCCCGTATTTACGGTATGACCAATGCAGAAGCCAACGAATTAGTCGAATTTGAAAAAACAGGACTGAAAGGAATTGTCCTGAATCTCGAAGAGGATAATGTAGGTGTTGTCTTGCTTGGTGAAGTTGAAGACATCAACGAAGGTGACAAAGTTCGCCGCACCGGTAAGATAGCTTCCATTAATGTGGGAGAAGGTTTGCTGGGTCGTGTTATCAATACACTGGGCGAGCCTTTAGACGGAAAAGGTGAAATTAAAGGGAAAACTTATGAGATGCCCCTCGAACGCAAAGCTCCGGGAGTTATCTACCGTCAGCCGGTAAATGAGCCGTTGCAAACAGGTATCAAAGCCGTGGATGCGATGATCCCAATTGGACGGGGCCAGCGTGAGCTGATCATTGGTGACCGCCAGACGGGAAAAACAGCCATTGCTGTGGATACCATCATTAACCAGAAAGAATTCTACGAAAAAGGAGAGCCGGTTTACTGTATTTATGTAGCATCTGGTCAGAAAGGCTCTACGGTAGCTAACATCCAGAAAACACTGGAAGACCATGGAGCTATGGCTTATACGGTGATCGTTATAGCCACGGCGTCTGACCCGGCTGCCATGCAATTTTATGCTCCTTTTGCCGGTGCTGCCATAGGTGAGTTTTTCCGCGATACTGGCCGCCCTGCCCTTGTAATTTATGACGACCTTTCAAAGCAGGCCGTAGCATATCGTGAAGTATCCCTTCTGCTGCGTCGTCCTCCCGGTCGTGAAGCTTATCCGGGTGATGTATTCTACCTTCACTCACGTCTGCTGGAAAGAGCTGCAAAAATCATCGAATCGGATAAAATTGCCCGGAACATGAATGACATGCCCGAAAGCATTAAAGATATGGTGAAGGGTGGAGGTTCATTAACGGCACTTCCCATCATCGAAACACAGGCCGGTGATGTTTCAGCATACATCCCAACCAACGTTATTTCCATTACCGACGGGCAGATATTCCTGGAGAGCAACCTTTTTAACGCAGGTATCCGTCCTGCCATTAACGTAGGTATTTCCGTGTCGAGAGTTGGGGGTAATGCCCAGATAAAATCGATGAAGAAAGTGGCCGGTACGCTGAAACTGGACCAGGCGCAGTACCGTGAGCTGGAAGCTTTTGCTAAATTTGGCTCCGACCTCGACCCGGCGACAATGGCCACCCTCGAAAAAGGTAAAAGAAATGTGGAAATACTGAAACAGGATCAGTATTCACCAATGACCGTGGAACACCAGATCGCTATCATTTTCTGTGGGACACAAAACCTGTTGAAAGATGTTCCGGTGCGAAGCATTTCTGATTTCGAAATTGAATATTTGCATTACCTTGATATGCATCATGCCGAAGCACTAAAAACGCTTAAAGAAGGTAAATTGACAGATGAAGTGATCGAAATCATGACGAAAGCGGCTAAAGATATTGCCCATAAATACAAAGAGTAACCAGTAATTTAACACATGGCCAATTTAAAGGAAGTACGTGTACGGATAGCCTCGGTAAAATCAACCAGGCAGATTACCAGCGCTATGAAAATGGTGGCAGCCTCCAAACTGCGGAGAGCACAGAATGCTGTCCTGGGGATGAGGCCTTATGCCCTGAAGTTACAGGAAATTATGGAGAACCTCAGTAGTGGTCTTGATGGTTCGGAAGAAGGTGTTTATGCGCAAGACCGGGGCAGCCATAATGTTTTATTGGTACCCGTTACGTCAAACCGTGGACTGTGCGGCGCTTTTAATGCCAACATTATAAAGGAAACCATTAATTACATCCATAACGAATTAAGTGCACAATATAAGGCCGGTAATGTTGATCTTTATTGTATCGGAAAAAAAGGTACCGACATTTTTAAATCGAGAGGATATAAAATAGCAGAGATCAATACACAGATTTTTGATGATCTGACTTTTGATAATTCGGTGAAGATATCCGAAGAACTGATGGAATCATTTATTAACCGTAAATACGATAAGATCATCCTGATATACAACCGGTTTAAAAATGCAGCAGTCCAGGTCCTTCAGGTAGAACAATTCCTGCCGATTTCAAAAACCGAACCGGTACAATCCAGTGAAAAAACCGAAGTTAAGGCCAATTACATTTTTGAACCCAATAAGGAAGAAATACTGGAAGCTTTGGTGCCAAAATCAATTAAAGTACAATTGTACAAAGCATTGGCTGATAGCTTTGCCGCCGAACACGGCGCGCGTATGACAGCTATGCATCAGGCTACGGAAAATGCCGACGCATTGATCAAAGACCTGAACTTATCATACAACAAAGCCCGCCAGGCAGCTATTACAAGTGAGATCCTTGAAATCGTTAGCGGAGCCGAAGCATTGAAGGGATAGTTCATCGCTTAAGATACAGGAAAACGCATACCAATTTGTTATGCGTTTTTTTATTTCTTTACCTTTGCAATTCAAAATTCAAAAACCTGAAAAAGATGAACCAAAAAGTCGAAAACGCTTTAAATGAGCAAATAAGAAAAGAAGAATATTCGTCTCGTCTGTACCTGGCTATGGCTATCTGGTGCGAAGCAAATGGTTATCCGGGAGCAGCCACTTTCCTGTATGAACATGCCGACGAAGAACGGATGCATATGTTAAAACTGGTACATTATGTGAATGACCGTGGCGGACAGGCCAAACTATTGGAAGTGGAAGTTCCCCCGCTAAATTATGCTTCGTTGACGGAAATTTTTACCGAAATCCTGAAACATGAAAAATTCATTACCGAGTCAATTAACAGTGTTTATGAAATAACCCTCAACGAAAAAGATTATACGACGGCCAACTTCCTGCAATGGTTCATTACCGAGCAGATTGAAGAAGAAAGTCTGTTCAGCACTATCCTTGATAAAATGAAACTGATTGGTGGCGATAAGGCTGGTATGTTCCACATGGATAAAGAGCTGGAGGGGATGGCAGCCGGTACAGGTGAAAGTGCTTAAACAAAATTAACATAAAATATAACCGGGCTTTAAATCAGCGCGAATATTTCGCGTCTGTTTCTTATTTCCCCGCTTCAAGCGTCCCGCTTGAAGCACAGCCAATACTTCCCGGTAATCAACTTTTGTATTTCGTTTCACAACTTAACTTTTTAAAAAGAAACTTCTATTTTCCTTTTCTTAAACGACACATCTTCATCCGCCGGACAAAATCGTTGTTTAAATAAAATGTCTGAATTTGTGTTGTCGTATCGGCGTCGGCTAATATTTCTTTAATGGATTTGATATTTTTTTAAGAAAACATCTTATACCTCCTTGCCCAGTAATATACCAGATAAAAGTCTGCTTTTTCATTAATAAGCGGTTTTGCCATGGTTTCCATATTCCGGTAATCCCGAAGTGTTTGTTGCAAATGATTAACCGTGTCTAACGGCAAAAATTTAGAATTCATGCCCGAAAAGAAATCAGTCCGAGGGAAGAGAGCAGGAATTTCCGGTTTGCTTACCTTTGTAAATAATACGGTCGCCCTTCTTGTTATAAACAAGCATCTTGTCGGCAAACCGGAAGTTTATTTGCGTACTGTCGGGATAAGTTAGCTTCTCTTCCGGCATGTATAAATATGCATCACCGGGTGTTTTTCCGTTTTTAACACAAAATTTATTCAATTCATCCACTGTTTCCAAGCGGACATCCCTTACACCTGTAATAGTTTTTTAAATAGGGCTGCAACCCATTAGCCACAATATCAGGAAACTACCTGCATATAAAAACTTTTATTTTGGGTTAAGCTTGTTTTCATCCTTCTTCAAAAGCTTATTAATCATCTCATATGCATTGTTTACAACTACCAATCGGGACATAATCAGGTTCCCTCTATAATAAACACGTCCGTTTTTGTCAATGATTATCAAAGTAGGAACGGTATTAAACTGAAATGTGTTTTTGATGTCGTTCCTGTTTTCAAACGTAGTAAATAAATTGGGGAAAGAATAACCGAGTGCTTTTGTTTTTTCTTTGATTTGTTCGTCCGTTTCATTTTTAAGTGCCAGATTTACAGCATATATTCTGATATGTTCATTGTTTTTAAAGGATTCATACAGCTTTTCAAACTCAGGGAATTTTTTGTAACAACTCCCACAACTCGTACTCCAGAAGTCCAGGACAACAACTTTCCCCCGCAAATCTTTCAGCCGGACAGTTGAATCATTTATGTCCGTAAATTTTATATCAGGCAGATTATCCCCGGGCAGCACAACCTTTTCGCTTGTTTTATTTAACGTAAAAGCCAGCCAGTTAGGCATTCCAATGTAGCCTCCTACTGCTATCAAACCTACTACGAATACACTAATCGTGTACTTTTTTATAGTGAGAGTTTTTGTATTGAATTTTTCATGCAAAAACATACCGAGCGGTAGTACTAAAAGTGGAATAAAAGCAATTGGATAGACATGTGAAAAACCCTTTATCAATACAAAAGTTGAATAAACGCCTATAAAAGGTAACAACAAGAAAAGTGCATATAAATATTTATTGATGTGCCATCTTTTATCAAAAAACAACCCGCTCAGAAAGAACAAACTCCCTACTATAAAAAACTGATTCAGCCAGTTTAAAACACCCGATAACAAAGAAACTCCGTTTATAACAATTACTACCAGCAGAAAGATAATGCTGCTTTTATTTTTCATTTTTACTTAATGTTATTCAATCCCCAATGCCTTGAAAAAACACAAGGCATTGAGGTAATAATTATTTGAAATTCCTATTAGACGAGAAAACTTCAATATTTGATAATAAATTTAGTTAACCACTACCGGTGAATATTAAATATTAATTTCAATCATCATAAAAAAGTTTACATTTTCCATCACAATCATATGTCCAAAGTGTACCACAACCAAGGTGTGATGTTGTACAATTATCTGCATGTAAAACACACTTTTGATGATACCCCTGTCCGGAAACATCGCACCAGTCCGAAGTTGTGCTACAAGAACAATTACCATCAGCAGCTCGATTTCCTTTCTTTTTTGTCATTTTATATTCTATTAACTTATTTGATTTAGTATTTAAATCAAGAGTCCCTATTATTGAAAACACGAATTCTTCTGTCCACCCGAGATTATTTACACTTGTTGCTATCCAGTCTAATAAAATATCTTCAAGCTTGGCTCTAAACACTGAGTTACTTAAACTATCATAATCAAACCACTCAATTTGCATTTTATTTTTAAGATCATTTATTTGCCTGTATTCTTCTAAATCCCAATTAAGCTTCAGTGTTTCCTCAAATTTGTTTTTCCAACATTTTAATCTTTTTTCCGGAGTCATTGCTCTGAATATTGCTTTTTGATACTCTAAATCATACTTCAAAAAGTCTTCCCTGTCTATATTCTTAATTTGATCATAATTGTTAATTACATAATTGTTTATTTCCTCATTACAACTATAAAATTGATCTTCATCTTTTTGACAAGAAACAATAAAAAAAACTCCTATTAGTGAAATTAATAAATATTTTTTCATTTCTCAAATATTTGAATACCCCTACTCTCTCCAAGCTTTTCGGGAACCGCTTACCCATATTATACGGAACGGGAATTATCCTTGGTTTGATTTCGGTGTGTCCTTCACCGGATTGCACAAATTACCCGGTAATCTGATCAGCCAAAGTTTAAAATGAGTTATCTTTGCCGGCATACCTCCTTTCTTTGTTTAGGATTCATATATGGTTGTATGGTCATATACAATTTAAGGGGGTTTTTATTTTAGTTAATCCAATTGAAATATAAACGGAAAATTTTTAGGAAGTTCCGTTTTTTTCATTATTCACAATAATCTGGTTTTCAAATGTAAAAAAAAAAAAAAACGATTGAAAAAGCCAACCTCTATAATTTATATTATTTACAAATAAGCTTTGGGGCCTTTTCACAAAATCGCAGGCAGGTTCACAGTTCTGCCTGCCGAAACAAAGGAAAGTGAGTCCTTTGTAAAATTTATTCTTCTATTTCTGTAGCTAGTTTTTGATACCATTCTTTGCCAAATTTCCTTTCTAAAGGCTCTTTCAGATATCTGTAAAGAAGAGTTCCGTCTTTTCTGCCTTTAATAATAGCCGGAGCACATACCGACCATTTATGATAATTGATGGCCGTAAACTCACCTACCTTGCTTAAACGAACGGGATATAAATGACAAGATATCGGTTTTTGAAACGGGATTTCCTTGTTCAGCCAGGCCTTTTCGATGGCACAAAAGCTGATACCGTCTTCAAAATAAACAAAAGCACATTCCCTGTTATTCACCAAAGGAGTAACATACTCCCCGTCGGCATCATAATCAAATACTCCCGATTTCTCAATAATTTCTCTACCCGTTTCCCTCATGTAAGGTTTGATAAAATCAATATAGTCTTCCAAAATAGAGATCTCTTCTTCTTCCAGGGGCGCACCGGCATCACCTTCCACACAGCAATCACCGTGACAGGCTTTCAGGTCGCAGGAAAACAATGCGTCTTTAAGATCATCGGAAACCAATACCTTATCAATTTGTAACATGCGGCAAAAGTAGAAAGTATTTGTTATCATTTCCCGGCATTTGTCCATTCTTTGAATACGATCAGGCGAACAAAAAAGATGCCGGTATAAAGTCAGATAAAAGGCAATACGGGCAAATAAGTAATCGTTGATCCGGTTGCCTGTAATTTATTAATTTCACCGGAAAAATAATCTCTGAAAAATGATTCATTTAACATTCGATTACAGCAAGGCTCTGGATTTCGTTTCGGAAGCCGATATCAAAAGATACCAGGAAGAAATTGACCAGCATTATGGAGCACTTTATCATAAGACGGGCAAAGGAAATGATTTTCTTGGATGGATCGATCTGCCGGATCAACTACATGCCCATCTGCTGGATAAAATAGAAAAAGTGGCTGCAGACTTGAGAAAAAAATCGGAAATTTTTGTCGTGGTAGGTATCGGAGGATCTTATCTGGGTGCACGCGCTGTTATTGAAGCATTGAACAATCACTTTGCTCAATTAAAAAATAATGAGGATGCTCCGGTCATTTTATATGCCGGACAGAACATCAGCGAGGATTACCTGCATGATTTGCTGGAGGTGCTGAATGAGAAAGATTACTCCTTAACGGTTATTTCTAAATCGGGAACTACCACGGAACCTGCTCTTGCTTTCAGGATATTGAGAAATCATCTTGAAAATAAATACGGTGTGGAAGAAGCACGTAAGCGAATCGTTGCGATAACGGATAAGGAGAAAGGTGCCTTAAAACAGCTGGCCGATGAAGAAGGTTATGAAACGTTTGTTGTACCTGATGACGTAGGCGGAAGGTATTCGGTGCTGACACCTGTAGGTTTATTGCCCGTTGCTGTGGCCGGTTATGATATCAGGGCTTTGCTGGACGGAGCGAAACGGATGAAAACCCATGTTGAAAAAGATTATTCGATAGCAACGAATCCTGTTTCGGCTTATGCAGCTGTGCGGAATGAGCTTTACCGCAAGGGAAAAACAACGGAAATTATGGTAAACTACGAACCGCGTTTGTTTTATATTACCGAATGGTGGAAACAACTTTACGGCGAAAGCGAAGGAAAAGAGCATAAAGGAATCTTTCCGGCGGGGGTGAGTTTTACTACTGATTTACACTCAATGGGACAATATATTCAGGATGGGCTGCGGAATATTTTTGAAACTATTATTTCCGTCGAGTTACCCGACAATGAATTACAAGTGCCGGCGGACAAAAAGAACCTGGACAAACTCAACTACATTGCCGGCATGCCCATCCATGAGGTAAACCGTCAGGCAGAACTCGGAACAACCCTGGCACATCTGGATGGCGGCGTGCCGAATCTCAGAATCACCATTCCGCGGGTTAATGAAGAAATGATGGGTGAGTTGATCTATTTCTTTGAGATGGCTTGTGCGCTCAGCGGGTACATTCTGGATGTCAATCCGTTTGATCAGCCAGGAGTGGAAGCCTACAAAAAAAACATGTTCGCCCTGTTGGGCAAGCCCGGATTTGAGGAAGAGACCGAAGAAATAAAAAAACGCCTGAGTTAAACATGAAACGCTTTTCTTTTACCATTGTTATTGCATTCGTGTTGTTATTGCAGGCTTGTTACCGTCCCGCCCCGAAAGAATCCATGCTTGATTTGCAAGCACTGGCCGGAAGTTGGTCGTCGCAGCAGGTGCAGTTTTTTGAGATGTGGGAAGTAACATCCGATACATTGATGGAAGGACTCGGGTACAGCATGAAAGGGGCCGACACAGTTTTTAAAGAAGCATTAAAATTCTTTTGTAAAAAAGAAAGCGTGTTTCTTGCAGTGAAGCAAGGCGACGAAAGCAACTATACATTATTCAAACTGATCGAAGCGGGGAGATCCAGGTGGGTATTTGAAAATAAGATGAACGAATATCCGAATATCATCATTTATGACCTTTCGGACAATGAACTGGTAGCTTCCATAATGAACAGTAAAGGCCATAAAAAAATTGAATTCAAAATGAAACGACAATGAAATTTCTGGAATTGATAACTATAAGACAAAGCGATCGAAAATATCTGGACCGGCCTGTGGAAAAAGAAAAGATCGAGCGCTGCCTTGAAGCAGCCCGGCTGGCACCTTCGGCAAGCAATTCGCAGCCATGGTCGTTTATTGTTGTGGATGAACCGGTATTAAAAGACAAAGTGGCCCGGAAAACCTTTGGCCCGGTCAAGACATTTAACAAGTTCGTTCCTCAGGCACCTGTAATCATCGTCATCGTTATGGAAAAGCCCAAAATAATCACCGAGGTAGGAGGCAGAATCAAAAAAAAGGAATACCCATTAATGGATATCGGAATTACTGCCGAACATTTCTGCCTTCAGGCAACGGAAGAAGGATTAGGAACCTGTATGCTGGGATGGTTTGACGAACTGGCGGTAAAAGAATTGCTCCATGTTCCTGAAAGTAAAACCGTTCCCCTGCTAATAACTTTGGGTTATACGCCGGATGATTACAAAACACGGAAAAAGATCCGTAAATCTTTTAGCAAGCTCGTAAAATGGAACAGCTATTAAACAGCAGAAAAAGGATTACAATTCGTCCACAAGCTTTTCGATAACCAGTGGAAAATGGGCATATTCCAATTCGTGGATTCTTGATGCCAGACTTTCGGGAGTATCATCTTTCTTCACCAGGCACGTAGCCTGAAAAATGATATTTCCTTCATCGTAATGCTCATTTACGTAATGAATGGTAATACCCGATTGAGTTTCTTTATTGGCAAGAACAGCCTCATGCACATGATGCCCGAACATTCCTTTACCACCGTATTTGGGTAATAAAGCCGGATGGATGTTGACGATACGTCCCGGAAAAGCTTGTACAACAGATGTAGGTATAAGCCACAGGAATCCTGCAAGAACAATAAAATCAATATGATGATCTTCCAGTATCTTATCGATTTTATCCGAATGATAAAACTCATCTCTCGTAAAAATAAAGCACGGTACATCGAATTTTTGTGCCCGGGCAATAACACCCGCTTCGGGGTTATTGGTTAAAACAAGTTGAACGTTTACGGCATCATTTGCCGAGAAATAATCCATGATCCGTTCGGCATTTGTACCGTTGCCCGAAGCAAAAATGGCGATGTTTTTCATCAGAGATAAAAAATATTGGTGAATTTGTTTTTTCAAAAATAGAAATAATCACATTAAAGGATTATATAATCTGGTTATTTTAAGGAACTTGCGCAAAGGCCTGTGATTGAAATATTTAAAATCTTAAAAAATCAAAATATTTATATTTTTATTGTTTTTTATGCCATTAATGACTTTCTTTGCAACAGTTTAACCAATAAAAAATTTGATATATGTCAGACGTTCGTTCAAAAGTTGTCAGCATCATTGTAGATAAACTTGGTGTTGAAGAAAGTGAAGTTACAAATGAAGCTAGTTTCACCAATGACTTAGGTGCTGATTCACTTGATACTGTTGAATTGATTATGGAATTTGAAAAAGAATTCAATCTTTCAATTCCGGACGAAGAAGCGGAAAAAATCGAAACCGTGGGTGACGCCGTTACTTACATTGAAGGTCACCAGTAGTAAACCATTTAATATATGGAGTTAAAGAGAGTAGTTGTTACAGGAATAGGTGCAATTACTCCGATTGGCAATAACGTCAATGATTTGTGGGACGCACTTGTTAATGGAGTAAGTGGGACTGCCAGAATAACTTTATTTGACACCGAAAAGTTTAAAACAAAAATCGCGTGTGAAGTAAAGAATTATGACGGACGGGAGTTCTTCGACCGGAAAGAGTTGCGGAAACACGACAGGTATGCCCAGCTGGGAATGGTTGCTGCTACTGAAGCAGTATCAGATTCAGGTCTTGACAAGGGTTCTTTCGACGGTAATAAAATCGGCGTGATCTGGGCATCCGGAATTGGCGGCATCAGAACATTCCGTGATGAAGTTGTCGGCTTTGCCAGAGGAGATGGTACCCCCCGTTACAATCCTTTCTTTATTCCGAAAATGATTGCCGATATAGTGGCCGGTCACATTTCCATCAAATATGGATTCAGAGGACCGAATTTCGCTACCGTTTCGGCATGCGCCTCTTCGGCTAATGCTTTGGCGGATGCGTTTAACTACATCAGACTCGGAAAAGCGATAGCTTTTGTAACCGGAGGTTCGGAAGCAGCCATTACCGAAGAAGGTGTGGGAGGGTTCAATGCCATGTATGCCATATCTACACGTAACGACGATCCGAAAACCGCATCGCGGCCTTTTGATAAAGACCGTGACGGATTTGTAATTGGTGAAGGCGGCGGCGGAGTTGTTTTTGAAGAGCTGGAACATGCTCTTGCCAGAGGAGCTCACATATATGCTGAAGTTGCCGGAGCAGGTCTTTCAGGCGATGGATATCATATGACAGCACCTCATCCGGAAGGCGACGGAGCTTACCGGTGTATGGAAGCAGCTCTTGAAGATGCCGGTTTGTCGATTTACGATATTGACCACATCAATACACACGGAACATCAACACCTGTCGGTGACGTTGTAGAGCCTAAAGCTATTGTCAATCTCTTTAAAGACCATGCTTATAAGATTAACATCAATTCCACTAAATCGATGACAGGTCACCTGCTTGGTGGCGCCGGTGTAGTTGAGACAATTGCTACAGTATTAGCAGTTAAAAATGATGTGGTACCGCCTACAATAAACCATTTTACTGATGATCCGCAAATTGACAACAACCTTAATTTTACTTTCCATAAAGCAGTTAAAAGAACAATAAACGCCGCATTGAGTAATACATTTGGTTTTGGCGGTCATAATGCATCGATTATCATTAAAAAGTTTGTGAAATAAACCCCTTGTTTTGCTGACTTTTAATTACATCAAATCCTTCTTCTCTGCTGATAAAGATTTGTTTATTGCCGTAAAGAATATTTTCGGTTTCTATCCCAGAAATATTAATTTATATAAGCTGGCCTTAAGGCATAAATCGGCTACGGCTAAAAAAATTAACGGACTTAAAATCAATAATGAGCGACTGGAATATCTGGGAGATGCCATTTTAAGTGCGATTGTTGCCGATTACCTCTTCAGACGGTTTCCTTATAAAGATGAGGGTTTTCTGACGCAAATGCGTTCAAAAATAGTCAGCCGGACCTCCCTGAACAGATTGTCACTAAAACTTGGCCTTCAGAAGCTGGTAGTTTCGGTAGATATGCAATCAAACCAGCCGAAATCAGCGGGTGGTGATGCTTTTGAAGCATTTATCGGAGCCGTTTTTCTGGATAAGGGCTATAATTTTACAAAAAAGATCATTTTAAACCGCATCATCGGTGTACACTTTGACGTGGAACAACTGGTGGAAGAAGAGGTAAGTTACAAAAGTCGTATTATCGAGTGGTCGCAAAAACAGAAAAAAGATATTCAATTCAGAGTAGTTAATCAGGTAGGCGAAAAGAACAAGCGACAATATGTAGTTTCGTTATTGATTGACAATAAAGTTATTGCCACTTCGCAAGACTATTCCATCAAAGGTGCCGAACGGCTGGTAGCTGAAAAAGCATGGCAAAAAATTGAAGAACCGGAGAAGGAATAACCATTCCCTTTTAATTTTCTGAGAAACTATCCGGAGTACGGGCATGCTTAGCGCATTGTTTTGTAATTTTGATCCATGGCGAAAAAACTACGTCTTAAAATAGATTATTTTGACGAATACCACCTGTTGGCCATTGCCAGTCACATGAAAGATTACCGGATGGCATATTGCATCAACCAAAAGGTGGGTAGTCATTTAAAAAAATTTGACGATCTGGCAGTTGGAAATAGTGAAGAGGATCATTATTCGTGGTATTTTTGTTACGAAAAGGAAGACCATTCAACACTCTATCTTATCAGTAATTCAAACGGGATTCGGCATTTGATCCCAACAAAAAGGGAAATTGATTACTTCCTGCTGATTAAGAATGCAGTGAATGAAGTAAAGGTGGGTGAACTTGCCCGGCAAGTAAGAGAAGTCGAAAATATTATTGGGGTCTTTCAGATGGATATGACAACCATTAAAGATATGGATGTGCTGTTGGAAATAATTGAATTGCATGAAATGGAGCAGTTAAAAAATAAAACAAAACAGAAATAATTTCGTTAATAAAATATGAGAACAGAAGACGGTTTACTGGATTATTCAAAGTATTACAACAAGACGGATTTTTTTCTCAAACTCGGCAGGTTTATCGGAGTTTTGGGAGTAAAAGCGCTGGAATCGTTGTTGGTTTTATATTATCTGCTGTTTGACAAAAGTGTTCCGTTAAAAATGAAGGGTGTTTTCGCAGCTGCTCTCGGCTATTTCATCTTTCCGGCCGATCTTATTGCCGATTTCTTACCCGCTTTTGGTTTTGCCGATGATGTGGCACTAATTACATTCGTAATCTCGCAGGCCAAACAATACATCACGCCTGAGATCAAAGAAAAAGCAGCAGCAAGGACCAGAGAACTTATTATAAGGAACACCTAATTTTTATTAAGGGCATAGTAAATACCACCCAGAAACATGATATTCAATGCCGTCAGGTCGCCGGCATCTTTATATTTTTTACCGAATCCGTAGGTGTAAGAATTTTTCAAAACCAGTCCCATTTGCTTGCCGACAGGTATCCGCAAGCCAAGCACTCCGGCCAACCCCATATCAGTCTGCTGTATATTGCTATTCGCGTCATTATTGGTGTTTGTCAAAAAACCGAAATATGCCCCGGCCTGCACAAAGAACTGTACTTTTTCTCCCCATCTATATCCGGGTAAAATACTGATATTCAAAAATCCGAGTTTATAAAAGACCGAATCGGTATTAGATACACCGAGATGACTCCCTGTAGTAATAGCCAGGTCGGCTGTAGTATTTACGTAGTCCAGGCTTGTCCCGAGGCCAAAATGTTTGCCGGTATATTTAACATAATCAAAGGAAATCGCATACGAGGTTTTAAAATCAGCACCAACTGACAGGTAAGGACTAGAGCTGTTACGCATTACTTGTGGCAGATTAACACCCCCGCTCAAACTAAAAACCTGCTGGCCGCACAATAGATATGGGAAAAACAAGAACAGCAGGAAAATGTATACTTGTTTGAGTTTCATATGCTAAAGGTAAGAAAAAAGATCTTAAGCAGTCTGAAACTTGTCAAAGTTGAATCAGTAGGCAGACTTAAACTGCTCCAGAAACCGCAGGTCGTTTTCGAAGAATAACCGCAAATCGTTGATCTGGTATTTGAGCATGGTAATTCGTTCGATGCCCATACCGAAAGCAAAACCGGTGTATTTCTTGCTGTCGATGTTACACGATTCCAGCACGAAAGGATCTACCATACCGCAGCCGAGAATCTCCACCCAGCCGGTATATTTACAGATATTACAGCCTTTTCCGCCGCATATATTACAGGAAACATCCATTTCTGCCGAAGGCTCCGTAAACGGGAAATAAGAAGGACGAAAGCGGGTTTTGGTGTTTTCACCGAACAACTCTTTGGCAAAATAAAAAAGGGTTTGTTTCAGGTCGGCAAACGAAACATCGGTATCCACAACCAGTCCTTCCACCTGGTGGAAAATACAATGTGCCCGTGCCGAAATGGCTTCGTTACGGAATACCCTGCCGGGTAATACTGTACGGAACGGTGGTTTGGAGTTTTCCATCACCCTGATCTGTACCGAAGAGGTGTGCGTCCGTAAGGCTATGTCGGGATCTTTTTCAATGAAAAATGTATCCTGCATGTCGCGTGCCGGATGGTCGGGCGGGAAATTGAGGGCAGAGAAATTGTGAAAGTCGTCTTCTATTTCAGGGCCTTCGGAAACGGAGAAGCCAATACGGGAAAAGATCTCTATGATTTCATTGCGTACGATTGATAAAGGATGTCGTGTGCCCAGAGTTACGTTGGGTGGCAATGTCAGGTCGTGGTCCGTGCCATCACTCTGTGACGATTGTTCCAGTGCTTCTTTTAGCGCCACGATCTTGTTCTGCACAGCATTTTTCAGACTGTTGATCAGTTGCCCCATTTCTTTACGCTCTTCCGGAGCAACATTCCGGAAATCGGCAAAAAGTGACGGGATCTTTCCTTTTTTGCTTAAATATTCAATCCTGAAATTCTCAAGCTGTTCCAGATTGTCAGCATGGAACTCTTGTACCTTTTTCAGGTATTCCTCTATTTTATTTTTCATTACTCAAGAACTTCAATGGTCATCGAAACGGGTTCCACAGGTACATCGCCACGGCCTGTTTGTACAGCAGCGATTTTATCAATTACATCAAAACCTGTGAGTACTTCGCCGAAAACAGTATAGCCTCCGTCAAGGTGCGGAGTGCCGCCAATTGTTTCATAAATTTTCTTCTGTTCGTCAGTGAACACATGGCCCGTCTGGGCAGTAACTGCATTCAGGTATCGCTCGTCAACTACCCGCCCCTGTACAATGTAAAACTGGCTGCCCGACGACCTTTTT
>QMPO01000019.1 GCA_003648625.1 Bacteroidota bacterium | reverse complement strand
TTCAACAGGTACTGTTTTTATTTCCCCCGTATCGGTCAACTGAATGAGCATCTGCTTGTCCTTTAAAGACAAACGGCAGGGATTCGAAAAAAATAGTGTTCGTTTAAGCATGTTATTAAATTAATCTAACAAGATTACCCGATGGTGTAATCTTAAAGTCTATACCTTCTGTAATAAAATTAAATTTTGAAGGACTGAGTAAAAGTTTTGGAAATGGATTTTCAAACTCCACAAATGACTCCCCGTTTGTTAACGATTTCGGAGCTTTTAAGTTGTACAACTTCTCAAAATCTTTTCTGAGCATTTCATCATTTCTTGCCTCTTGATGAAATTTAAAAGTAACCCTGCCGTCTTTATTCATCTTTATTACTTTATATAGTCGTTTCTTTAATACCTTGGAATCCAACAACCAAACCTCATCCGACCGATCTTTCCAAAGAATAACCATTGTACCGGTTTTCAACAAGCTTTTTAGCTGATAACCTGATTTAGGATGGAATTCAGGAACCGGATTATCTTTTAACTTGCCCGTGAAGAATTTTCCGGCATCTAGGTTGTTTACCAGAATAAAATCGCGTTTGGTGTTACCTTTTTTATCTTGTCCTTCATAAATGGCCATCATGTAGTTGCCATCATTGGCAAAATGTGAATAATGTTTGTATGCGTGTTTTGATAAATCCCGGTGCTTTTTAATGTGCAATGGATTGGTAACAGTTTTAGCAATGCACCGTACTTTTTTTATCGGCGTGGAACTCCCATCTTTATTCGGGATAACGAATAAACCTTTCAGTTGCGTTTTCAATGTTTCAATCGCGTCCTTTAAAACGACTACCTCTTCAGGATTTTCTGCATCTTTTAAAGTTTTCTCCTTTGTTTCAAGTTCCTTTTTCAACTTTTCTTCTTCTATCTTTCCTTTTTCTACGATTTCCCTGATATTATCATCAACAATGTTTTTGATGTCAGAAGCAGAAAGGGAATCTATTTTTTTTCTGACCACATAAAATAATTTAACCTCTTCCTCACCATCTTTATTTAAAACAATCTTTTTAATTGCACCGTAATCCGTTTGCTGATGCAAAGCACCTCTTACCGTATCTCCTTTCTGATAAATAGGTTCACCTTTCACATTTAATTTAATTCTCCCCCTTACCCTTAGTTTCTTCTTACTTTGTTTCGGTAAATTGTCAGGTGTGTAATGAGATATTAAAACTTCGTTTTCCACTTCTTTAACATCTTCCGAAAAGGTTGGCCAGGGTTTTTCAACAGATGGCATATCGGATACGCTTATCCTTTCTTCACCTTCCCATTCATGATATGCTTTAGCAAGTTCTTCATACGACTCCTTAGTCATGCAGGCCATTGTAATCGCATCAATACAATGATGGATATGGTTTATTCGTTCTTTTTTCTTGTATTCAGGTTGAATACCCCACATCTTCCTGAAGTCTGACACCGTTTGGCCTTTTACAGTGTAGACATTGTTGAAAACAGTTTTTAGATATAGCCGGGCATATTTTGTAATTATTCCCGTATCTACCAGTTGGCTGTTTTTAAATCCATCCGGGACATCATTCATTTCAAAACGCCTGTACTTTTGTTTCCAATAATCTAATTTATACTTGAGGAAATGACGTTGTTGAATTGCCTTGTCCTTAATTACTTTATTGTCTGAATTAGCCCGACTCTTTTTTACCGCTCTTTCAATTCCTTCCTGAGCTTCTGCTATATACTCTTTCCAATACTCAATGCGTTTCAATATTTCAGAATGATTCGGTAATTCGTAAGGAATCTTGTTTCTTTTTATTTTACGGTTGAACTCATTGTTGCATAAGGTTAAATTCACCTGAGAATTATCTAAAGATAAGCTGCGTGGAATAGTATGTTCAATATCGTATTTTGGGTTGTCGCCAATAAACTCACTCACAGCAATTGTTTCACCCGTGTATAGACAAATATGATTTTGCTCCTCCCAAAGTTGGTACTTTAAAATGTCCCTTTCGCCAGGCTCAATATCCCTTCCGGTTGCAGCCTTTATATCTTTTCTTAATTGTTTTTTATATTCTTCACGTTCAGTTTCCCTTAACCTCTGCCATTGTTGCAATGCCTTTCTTTCATTGGCATTTTTCAGGTCGCGTGCCATCTCTATGTTTATTTTCGTTTCCCGATCAATTGTACCTTCTTTTATAAGTTCATTAACCACCTTTCTCACTTGATGCAAAGACCTCATAGCCATTGGGTTTCTTATTGATGAAATCAACGGGCTACCCAAATAATACTTGCCGTCCTTTTTTCGTAAAGCATCCTGATAAACTTCGGTTGCAGAAGGATGGTACAGCTTTTCAAGAGTTTTTTCATCAATTTCAAAATGATCGGATATAAACTCTTTAACACGTTCATCAATTCTCTTTGTTTTTAAATATTCGCCTTTCCCCAAATTATTACTCATCTGTACTCTTATGCGTTGAAAGATCAACTTTTCGAATGTTGATCGTTCTTCTTCTGTCATATTTTCCCATTTCGTTTTTCCAAGATAACCTGTCAACTTTTTTTGAATATCATTCCATAATGTTTCCTGCCAGAACTCATTTTCACTCCACGTAGAGTTATCGTCTCGGTGTGTTTTTATTATCCCATTCACAATATCAGCTAATTGTTTCTCCTGATTTTGTGATTGAATTATCCGATGAATTTCCTTTTTTAATAAGGCCTTATTTTCTTGTTTTTCCCATATTTTTTTCGGTATCAAATCTTCAAGTTTTGCCATAAATACTGCATGGGAATAAATAAGACCGTCTTTAAGATAAGGTAATATTTTATTAATGGCTTTAAGACTGAGGGATGCGTAATCCTTTTTCAGACTTATCTTTGAAAATCTGGTTGCCTCATCATCGTTAAATCCCAAACGGGTTTTTGCAAACCCAAAAAGTCTTTCAGTACTATTGTAATTAAACAACACATGCCATATATCATTAACCAGTTCGTCAATTGATTTTGAACCTGTCTTTTGTCGCTTCAGTAAATACTTATTCTCAACACCTTCACGCCAATCATCTCCAAAAACGCCTCTCAGTTGAGAAATTGATTTGCAACCACTAACCGAAGTTCTCATCGGATAATTGAATAAATAACTTTCGGGTATATTGTTCTTACTTCTATGATAGAAAAAACTGACCCCTTTAGGTGTGATTTTCTTTGCAATTTCTTCGAAGTTGAAATGCTCTTTACTTTTCCGGTAAAAAAGCGGGATAATTAGTGCTCGTTCTTCTTCAGTTAGTATTCTTAGATGATCATCTTCCGGAGATTTAATTTGAATATTGTTAATAAATGAATACATCCTGAACTCTTCAAAATGAGGATGTGAAACAGGACAACGTGGTTTATTTTTTTCAAAAGGACAGTTGCCAACCATTCCCTTTTGTGATTTTAAAGGTCTTTGGTAAAATATGTCCTTCCGCAATTGTTGTACAAGCTCATCCGGTAATTGTTGAAATCTACAAATTCTTTCAAATTCGTCCAAGTAATGTTTTTCCCTGTGCGTGTAGTGACTTCTTATCTTTTCACCCTTTTGGTATAACTCATAGAAATATTGTCCAAGCGTCTTATCCCCTTTTTCCTCTGAAATCTTTTCAATCTCAGTAGCAACAACTCCCTCACTTTCTTTGTCGATATTTAGCCGGTTACTTAAAAATCCTCTGCGCTGGGCTATGTGATAAAATGCCCTCCCTATCTTATATCGATCATTGCTGCTAGACAAGTCAAGCTTTTGCTCCACCGCAAGTGCTCGGAAATAATAAGGATTTTTATTTCCATTATGATCTGTTTTTTGCCAATTCAAAAAAGAAGTTTCGCTTGGATAGATTTTTTGGTAACGCCAGTTATCTAATTCTTGTTTTGTCAACTCAGGGCAAAATCCATTTTGGCTCAGTGTTTTTAGCAGTGCGATTTTCCGTAATTTTCTGCGGTATTTTATTCTTCTGGCACTTCTGAACTCTGTCCTTTCAGCCGCTTTTGAGCTTTCTTGCCCCTTTTCAATTTTTATGCCCTCCTGAAAAATTCTCACTCCTTTATCGATCAAAGTAAAGTCTTTATTCTGATTCTTTTCGGTGACAGCCCATCCAATGCTGTTGGTTCCTAGGTCGAGTCCTAATATTTTTGTCATAATAATTGTGGATAAATAGTTAAATAGAAATTTGGGTTTGCTAAAGTTACGGAATTATTTGTTAATTCCATTTATTAACCTTAATTTTGAAATTAATTACATCTTATCACAATAAGGCTATATGCCGAAGGATGTAAATCCTATACTCCCGCTTCGGTGGGAGTTTTTTTACAGATTTAGATATTGTTGTAAACCTATTGTAATAAAGAACAATTTGAAAAGCGAAGGGTTAAACTTCCTTGTTCAACTCTTCGAGATGACAATAAATAAAATTATCCCTGTCACTGAAACTATTAATTACCTCTTCTTTCTCCAGCCACGTTTTCGCGTCCGACAAGATCGTTTTATATGACGAATAGTTCCAATCCTCCGGCTTCGAAACAAATGTATGGCGTACCGGATTTAAATGAATGTAAGTAATCATCTTTGTATAATAGTCTTCATCTTCTATTCTTTTTCGCTTAAAATTTTTCATAAACAAACTCCCCATTCTGTCATACATTTTATTAAATGCCTGTGTATATGAGCTGAATAAGTTTGAGAATTGTTTGCTAACAAATAGCGACACCAGGTTTTCCCTTTCTTTAGCTAACGTACATCGGTCATATTTCCTCTTAAAAGATTTATTGAAAGCAGAAATTATATCTTCTTTTTCTTTTATCCTGACTAAAATATGAAAATGATTAGGCATCAGGCAATAGGAGAAAGTATCTGTCACAGGTAAAATATATTTACGGTATTTTTCTATAAAATAAACGTAATTTTCATCCTCTCTGAACAACAGGTCATCGCCATTTGAATGATTGTAGATATGATAAATATGGCCTGGTAATAGTGGCTCCATTTACTAGTTTTTTTTATTTTATCTTTTATCTTTTCCAAAGTTCAAAACTTTGGAAAAGATAAAAATTTAATACAACCGCTCCCTTTTAAAGAGATAAGGCAATAGGATGCCTTCGAAGCCTTTGTTTATATCCGCCTCCACGTAATCGATATTATAACGTCCGCAGCGCACTTCCAGCTCTTTCCGGACTTTGGTTGCTGCTTCGCGGTAACGTTCGCGCACTTCAACGGGGTTTAGTTTAATCACTTCGTGGCTCTCCATATCCACAAAACGGTAGGGCCGGTCATCGAGGTCAAGCTCCTCTTCCAGCTTTTTATCAGCCACATGAAACAGAATCACTTCGTGCTTGTAATGCTTCAGGTGCTGCAAAGCTGAAAACATTTCGTCCACACGGTCCAGGCTGTCCATCATATCGCTAAAAATTATTACCAGCGAGCGCTTGTGTAGCATTTCAGCAATACGATGCAGCGAGTCGGTAACATCGGTAAGTTTCTGTTCTTTCGCCTGTTTCATATCAAGCAACTGCTCCAGTTCGGCGTATAAGTATTTCTGGTGTACAGAACTTGATTTCTCCTGTGTATGCTGTTCCACATGGTCAGAAAAGAAACTCAGGCCCACGGCATCTCGTTGCTTTTTCATCAGGTGGATGAGGGCAGCGGCAGCATATACCGAAAAAACAATTTTATTGGGATGGTTAATGTCTGCTGTCTCCCTCACAGGAAAATACATGGATGAAGACCTGTCGATAATGATACGACATCTCAGGTTGGTTTCTTCTTCAAACCGTTTGACAAACATCTTGTCGGTGCGGCCATATAGTTTCCAGTCGATGAACCGTGTTGACTCACCGGGATTGTATAACCTGTGTTCGGCAAACTCCACAGAGAATCCGTGAAAAGGGCTTTTATGCAAGCCGGTGATGAATCCCTCCACCACCTGCCGGGCAATAAATTCCAGCGAATTAAACTGTTCCAGCTGATCACGGTTAATTTGTTCCAATGTGTCCAAAAGTATTAAGCCAAAAAAAGGCTGTATCGCCACAGCCTTTTTCCGGAATATTAAAATTTCTTACAACAGTGGTTCCAGTTTTTCCACTAATTTTTGTTTCGGAACGGCACCTACCTGTTTGTCCACCACTTCACCGTTTTTGAAAAACAGAATGGTCGGAATATTTCTGATACCGAAGTTTCTTGCCGTTTGGGGGTTATGATCCACGTCTAGTTTGCCAACGAGTACTTTATCACCATACTCATCACCAATTTCCTGAACAATGGGACCTACCATACGGCAGGGGCCGCACCATACTGCCCAAAAGTCAACAATTACCGGTTTATCTGATTTTAAAACAAGTGCTTCGAAAGTTGCGTCTGTTAATTCAATGGCCATAATTTCGGATATTTAATTTGCGTGGACAAAGATAATTAAGAATATCAGTGTTCAAAAAACAATTCGTTAAAAAGTTATTAAAAATCAACTGATCGAAAAACGAATGTGCTCAAAGCCGGTAATCTCATCAATAAACTGGCGGGGATCAACACCTGCACCCGTTGCATGCAGCGTAACAGCATGCGCATTCTCCGAGTCTTCCACAATTAGTTCCAGTTTACACGTACCGGAATTTTTTGTAATAACTTCCTTAAGCTTTTTGATAAACGGTTTATCTATATGAGGAGCTTCCATCCTCAACGTTATCTTTTGCGAATACTTGTTGATCACATCGTTCAGGAGCAGGAGATCTTTCACTTGTAAAGCAAAATTTCCCGGTTGGTTATACCTTTCTTCCACACGGGCAACTACAAAAATATTGTTCCCCGAATCAAGCAAATGCTTTTTTTTCAGGTAGTCTTCCGAAAAAAGCATCAGATCTATACTCCCGTTAAAATCCTCCAAAGTAAAAATGCCAAACTGATCTCCTTTTTTTGTCAATTTCTCAGTCGCCTTAGTGATCATTCCTGCGAACTTCACAGTCTGATCCTTCCATTTTTTCAGATTCTGTTTCAGCTGGGCTATCTCAATAGTGCAAAAACGGTCTATTGTCAGCTGGTAGTCATCCAGCGGGTGGCCCGAAATATAAAATCCCGTTACCTCCTTCTCGTTCCTGAGTTGCTGTATCAATGTCCAGGGTTGACATACAGGCATTTCGGGATCTTTCATTTCGAAAGCACCTTCCATATCGCCAAATAGCGAACTCTGCTGTGAGTTAGCCCGCTCCTGAAAAGCATGCCCGTACTGAATCACTTTTTCAATAAAAACGGAACCATTGTCATCCTGGCAAAAATACTGGGCGCGGTGAGTCCCCGGAAAACTGTCAAAAGCACCTGCCTTGGCCAATGCTTCGAAACTCCGTTTGTTGATCGACCGTAAATTCACCCGTTTGGCGAAATCAAATATATTTTTAAAAAGTCCGCTGGTTTCTCTTTCCTCAACAATTTGTTCCACTGCCGACTCTCCTACTCCTTTGATAGCCCCCATACCGAAGCGGATCACTCCATCTTTGGTTACCGTAAATGTGAGGGAACTTTCGTTGATATCGGGTTGCAACACTTCAATACCCATCCGGTTAGCCTCCCTGATCAGCTGGGTGATTTTCTTAATATCATGCAGGTTACGGCTTAGGTTAGCTGCCATAAACTCGGCCGGATAATGTGTTTTCAGGTAAGCAGTTTGGTACGACAGGTGCGAATAACAGGTAGCGTGTGATTTGTTAAATGCATATTTGGCGAATTCCTGCCAGTCTGTCCATACTTTCTCCACTTTTTCTTTCGGCAAGCCATTCTTTTCGCAACCTTCGATAAACTTCACTTTCAGTTTTTCCATCACCGCTTTCTGCTTCTTTCCCATGGCTTTCCGCAAACTGTCCGACTCGCCGCGTGTAAAACCCGCCATTTTTCGCGATAAGAGCATCACCTGTTCCTGGTACACGGTAATTCCGTACGTTTCTTTCAATATTTCCTCCATAATGGGGATATCGTAAACGATTTTTTCTTTTCCGTGTTTTCGGTTGATAAAATTGGGGATGTACTGCATCGGGCCGGGCCTGTACAGCGCATTCATGGCAATCAGGTCTTCAAAGCGAGTGGGTTTCAGTTCTTTCAGGTATTTTTGCATCCCGTCAGACTCAAACTGGAACAGGGCAGTCGTTTCACCCCGGCTGTACAATTCATAAGTCTCTTTATCGTCAAAAGGTATGGTTTCCATATCCAGTTCAATACCTTTCGACTTCTTGATATTTAAGATTGTATCTTTAATAATAGAAAGCGTTTTAAGTCCCAGGAAGTCCATTTTCAGAAGACCGATCGACTCAACGAACTTTCCGTCGTATTGCGTAGCGATATCCAGTACCGAATCTTTTACCGATGAGAGCGGCACATATTCATATAAATCTTCCCTGCCTATGATAATACCACAGGCGTGCGTGCCTATGTTACGTACCGAACCTTCGAGTCGGAGGGCATTTACCAGAACCGACTGCACTTCAGGAGTACCTGTTGCAAGTTCCTTTTTTAATTCGGCAATTGCCTTGTACGAATTTTCCAGATTCACGCCCGGGCCATCGGGTACCAGTTTTGCCAGGCGGTCAGCTTCGGAAAGAGGTAATTTCTGCACACGTGCCACGTCCCTGATGGCCATCTTTGCTGCCATGGTGCCAAAAGTTATCAGGTGGGCAACCCGCATCCGGCCATATTTTTCGGCCACCCATTTCAATATTTTGTCCCTGCCGTCATCATCGAAATCAATATCAATATCCGGCATGGATATTCTGTCGGGGTTCAGGAAACGCTCAAACAGCAGGTTGTATTTCAGCGGGTCAATGTCGGTTATTTTCAGACAATAAGCTACGGCAGAACCGGCTGCACTCCCTCGCCCGGGCCCCACGGAAACGCCCAGTTCTCTGGCAGCTTTTAAAAAGTCCCATACGATCAGAAAATAATCCGGGAATCCCATCTTTTTAATAGTTTCCAACTCAAAATCAAGGCGCTCTGAAATTTCTTTGCTCACTTCTCCGTACCTCTCCTTAGCTCCTTCGTAGGTGATCTGTTTCAGATACTCATTGGCGTCGGTAAAAGGTTCCGGAATGGTAAATTCGGGCATAAGCGGATCATGATTCAACTCATAAATCTCCACCTTGGCAGCAACTTCAGCTGTATTGGCAATGGCTTCCGGAATATCGGCAAAGAGTTCTTTCATTTCTGCCTGGGTTTTAAACCATTCCTGCTGCGTGTACCTTAAACGTCTTGGGTCATCAAGGTCTTTGGCCGTACCGATACAGATCAGGCGATCGTGTGCCCCGGCATCCTCCTTGTCCACAAAATGGACATCATTTGTAGCTACTACCTTAACTCCGTGTTTTTTGGAAAATGCAAGCAATACATTGTTCACATAAACCTGGTCATCGTACACCTTTTTGTCCACTTCCGGATCACCTGTGGGATGACGCTGTAGCTCTAGGTAAAGATCTTCGCCGAACAACTCTTTCATTTCAAGTAAAGCTCTTTCAGCTTTTTCTTCCCCTTCGTTCATTATCTTATCAGGCACTTCACCACCAAGACAGGCCGTGAGCGCTATCAGTCCCTCATTATACTGTTGCAACAATTCTTTGTCAATACGCGGTTTGTAGTACTGGCCTTTGGTCCATGCCATCGATACCAGTTTGATGAGGTTGCGGTATCCGGTTTCATTTTTGGCCAGTAACACCAGATGCCAGCCTGATCGATCCTCTTTGGATTCGCGTAACTGCATACTCCGCCTGGCCACGTATACTTCACAGCCAAGTATTGGTTTAACACCCTCCTTTTTAGCAATATCATGGAATTTCTTAGCACCAAACATATTCCCGTGATCTGTTATAGCTAACGCCCCCATGCCATCTGCTTTGGCTTTTTCCATTAGCTTTGGGATGGATGACAGACCGTCAAGAACAGAAAACTGTGTGTGTACATGCAGATGTGTAAAAGGCACTTCCGAGACATCAATTTTTTCAACTTTTTCTTCAGAAAGGACATCTGTTTCTTTCTCCTTTTCCTCTTCATGAAATGCCTGGACATCAAGCCCGATTGGGAGGATCATCTCCGGATTGACTTCGCGGAATCTGATCATTTCTTCTTGTGTCATCCCGAGGTCGTCAGCTTTTAGAAGACCCAGACGGATCAGCTCCAGAAAACATCGGGCTGTTGCCTGCACGTCTGCTGCAGCATTGTGTGCCGCAACAAAAGGCTCATCAAATAACTTCTCATGTAACTCTTCCAGTGTAGGCCACTTAAACTTGCCATACTTACCCCCTGGCAACTGACAATAAGCCGTAGACACCGGAATTGTATCTACCATCTTTTTATCAAACAGGGATGTCTTCATTTCTTTGCGCAAGAACTCGGCGCCTGTGATATTGTTATCAAATTCAATATTATGTCCGGCTACTACCGTGGCTTTTTGCAGTACTTTATTAAATTCATTCAGGACATCCGACAACTCATGTCCCTCCCTTATGGCCCTGTCAGTTGAAATACCATGTATCTTTTCTGACCCCCTGGGAATAACAAAACCTTCCGGTTTAATAATAAAATTCTGTGCCTCGATCAATTTCCCTTCGGTATCATGCAATTGCCATGCTATCTGAATTACACGCGGCCAGTTGTCAAAATCTGTTAAAGGTGCATTGTAATCTTTGGGCAAGCCGGTAGTTTCTGTGTCATAAATAAGAAACATGAATCATTAAATTTTAAATGTTTGATAATAAGATACTTAATAAGCCACTGGGATATAAAACAAAATTAATCAAATAGCCTTTTGCAAACGTATTTGTTAATAACTTTGGCAAAAATATCAGAAACCTGTGGAATTCAGAACGTAAATATTTATTGAGCTATGACAACAAAAATTTTCCATCATTTACTTTACATCAGTTTAATTTATGTTACTGCAGTTTTTCTTCCATCATGTTCGGAAAACAGAGAAGCATCTGATGTATTCTCTGCTGAAGAACTGGTAACTATCAACGAGCTTATAGGATACTTTGATTCTATTGTCGGGGAAACTTATCCGGAAGTCACAAACATTGACAGTGCATACAGGCTTTACCTTGATTCGGTTTGTCCGCTGATGCTTAAAAACGGTGATATGAGCCGTTCGGGTATTGACGCACATGAACGCAAAACATTGCTCGACAGATTTGACAGAAAAGCAATGAGTGAGATATTTATTATTGGAGATACACTGGAATATTTTAGTTTGTCGGTAAAGAAGAAAGTTAAAAAATATTATCCATATTATGTTACGCTCAACCCCCGCGGTTCATATATGGAGTTATTGGATCGGTTATCTGAAAACAGTGATTTTATAAGGAGTTATAACAACGAGGTAAGAGAATTCGGAGACCTCACCCCCAAATGTTATGGTATGATGTTGCGAGATTACAATGAACTGGACTTTACCGACCCCATGCAACGACTGATGTTTGTTGTTAATGTACTGCATACCAATGAGGTAATAAAAGACAGGTTCAGGAGGTAGAACGATTTTTATTTTACGCTGAAATTGCTTTTTTATATCAAAAATTTATCGGATATTTGCAGCCCGATTTTAAAATCTATTTATTCACTTAAAAATTAATTAGTTATGCCAACTAAGATGAGATTGCAACGACATGGTAAAAAAGGGAAGCCTTTTTATCATATCGTCATTGCGGATGGTCGTGCACCACGAGACGGACGTTACATTGAGAAGATTGGTACCTACAATCCCATCCCAAACCCCGCTGAAATTGTTTTGAATTTTGAAAAAGCTCTGGACTGGCTCCAGAAAGGCGCTCAGCCTACCGATACGGTCCGGGCCATTCTGTCGTTCAAAGGTGTGTTGTATAAAAACCACCTGATCAAAGGAGTAAAAAAAGGAGCATTAACAGAAGCGGAAGTGGAAGTTAAATTCCAGGCCTGGCTGAAAGAAAAAGAAGCCAAGATCGAAACTAAAAGAAGTGGTTTGGCCGAAGAAGCACGCGCCGACAAAAAAGTCCGACTTGAAGCTGAAGCTAAAATCAAAGATGATCGCGCTGCCGAATTAACCAAAAGAAGAGCGGAAGCTATTGAAGCTCAAGTTAAAGAAGCAAAGGAAGCTGCTGAAGAAGCAACTGAAGAAACTGCTGAGGAAGTAACCGAAGAGGAAACTCTTACCAAAGAAGCTGTTGCCGCCAAGGTGGAAGAATTTGCAGAAGAAGAAGTAAAAGACGAAGCTAAAGCAGAAGAAACTAAGGAAGAACCTAAAGCTGAAGAAGCTGCTGAAGAGGCCAAAGAAGAGACTAAGGAAGAGCCTAAAGCAGAGGAAACCGCAGAAGAAGCCAAAGAAGAGACTAAGGAAGAACCTAAAGCTGAAGAAACCAAGGAAGAGACAAAGGAAGAGGAGGCTAAAGAAGAAGCAGATAAAAAGAAGGCTGACGACAAGAAAAAAGACAAAGAGGAGAAATAATCATTTTTATCGCATAAAAAGAGGCCTGGCATTGAGTTCAGGCCTTTTTTATTTACCCAATTTATTATTCTCTTATTTTTGTAACGCTAATTTATATATAATGATGGAATTTGACGATTATTTCTTTTTAGGACGGCTGCTTAAACCACACGGATTTGATGGTAAACTGAATGCCTATTTTGACGTGGACTATCCTGCAGAATACGAAAACCTGAAAATGGTTTATGTTCAGATAAATAACAACCTCATTCCTTATTTCGTCGATCATATCCAGTTTTTGAACAATAAAGCTATTATCGGGTTTCAGGATGTTAACAAGCTTGAAGAAGCAGAATCACTGGCGCAGAAAGAATTGTATTTACCTTTAGAAGAGCTTCCGGAAAAGACAGGTAACAAATTCTATTTTCATGAAGTTATCGGTTTCAACGTGATCGATAAAGCTTTTGGCCTCATCGGACCCATAAAGGATATCCTCGAATATCCCAACCAGGCAGTGATGCAGGTATTTTACAAGCAAGATGAAGTGTTGATCCCTGTCAGTAACGAGATTATTACAAAGGTTGACCGTGAGAAAAAAGAAATTCAAATTGTTGCACCCGAAGGATTGCTTGATATCTATATCCGGTAACCATGGTACAAAAAGTGGATGACAGACCGTTCCATTTAAAGCAGTTCAGCCTGCACCACCACCGCTCTTCGATGAAAGTAGGCACCGATTCATTGTTACTCGGTATCTGGGTTCAGCCGGAAGAAGCACAACGTATCCTTGATATCGGAACCGGTTGCGGTATCCTGGCTTTGCTAATGGCAGCCCGATCCAAAGCAAATCTAGATGCCATTGAATATGACAAAGCCTCTTACGAAGAAGCAAAACAGAATTTCCATAATTCACCTTATCATGACAGGCTGTTTGCCATACATGATGACTTCACAAATTTTGCACAACAAGGAAATAATACATACGACCTGATCATTTCCAATCCTCCATTCTTCGTCAACGACATGCGCCCGAAAGAGAATATCCGAAGCAATGCCCGGCATGGCGATAAATTGAATTATAATGATCTGTGTTCAGGAGTTCATCGCTTAATGAACACAAACGGCAGATTTTGCCTTGTTCTGCCATACGAAGAAAGCAAAATCTTCAGGCCGGTTGCGGAAAAATATGGCCTGTATGTGCGCAGGCAGCTACTAATTTTCCCTAAGCGAGGATGGCAACCAAACAGGGTAAACCTGGAACTGACAAGGGAAAAATATCCGGTACCTTTAAGTGAAAAATTTATCATCAGGGAAGAAGACAACTCATTCACACAGCAATACATTGATTTCTTTAAAAATTTTCTGATCGGACCTGACAAGTAGATTTTCACTTCCCTATTTCTCTGTTTTCCCTATTTTTATACCATGAGAAAATACGCAATCATACTTTTGCTGGCAGCCGGCATTTTTATAACAGGTTGTCAAACGGGACAAAAAGACACAGACCCTGTTAAAATTGCTATTACCAAAACGAACGATTACTATTCGGCTTTGGTGGAAAGGAACAGGGAAAACACGGTTTGGATCAACCTGTACGGCCTGCCTGTTGATTCGGCACTTCTCATACTCGGACAATGCGACGGACTGCTTGTTACCGGCGGCGAAGATGTGTACCCGGGACTTTACGGCAAACTGAGTGACACAGCAAGATGCGAAGGCTTCGACCGGTATCGCGACAGCCTCGAATTAGCTTCTATTGCTTATGCCCTGGAACAGAAAATGCCTGTTTTCGGCATCTGCCGCGGATTGCAAATACTCAATGTAGCTCTTAACGGAACACTTATCATTGATATACCAACTGATTTCGATACGGTTGTCAAACACCGTCTTAAAGACTGGAAGAAATGCTTTCATGAAGTAACCACCATACCCAATACATTATTAAACAAACTAAGTAATACTGCTTCCGATACGGTGAACAGTGCACATCACCAGGGTATTGATCATTTGGGAAACGGGCTGCGGATTTCTGCCTATGCCTATGACAGTCTGCCCGAAGCTATTGAATGGGCTGAAAGAAACAACAATGGGTTTTTAATGGCTACCCAGTGGCATCCCGAACGTCTTGATCCGGATCATCCATTATCAAAAAATTTAGCTGTTGCGTTTTTACACGAGGCGGAAACTTATCATCAAAACCATTGACGAGTCTGATTAAGGAACTGCATTCTGAAAGTTTTTACGGCTCTGTTCTTCATTAAATACCCAGATCAGACGGAAGGTAATTACGTTATTGTACTGTTTGCGTGTCCAGGTATCTCCTGCAAGGTCTTCAAACTCCCGTGTCCGGATCTTTACGAAACTGTATTGATATCTCAGGTTAAATTTCAGCGACTTATATATTCTGATACGGAAATCTACCAGGGCGCTAAAATCGTTTTTACTGTAAGTACCGCTATTGATAGTTGTAGAATCGACAAGTTTACCATGCTCCCATTCCTTCACACCAATCAGTCGTCCCCACGAAAGTCCTGCCCCTAAAGACACAAACTCCTTATCGGTGTACATCACCAGCACAGGCACTTCCATATAATGTAAATTCAGCTTGTACTCCCCGGTAATAATAGTTCCATTATTTAATGAATCGTTGTATTGCGCTTTCTGCCACGAACCTTTTTGTGTATAGAGTAATTCAAACGATGCATCCCACCTGCCCCTTTCCCCGAAAGGGATCAGTATACCTCCTCCGACATTGGCACCCACCTTTTTAAAACCGAATACTTCGTCTCCATCCACCTGCGTTAGGTTCATACCAAGTAAAGCCTCACCTTTGATGATTTGCCCTTTCAGATTGTAACTTAAAGTTGCTAAAAGGAACAATAATATTATTGCTGGTAAAGTTTTGTTGAACATGCCGCAAATTTAGAATTTATAACGAATGAACAAGCTACTAATTGTGAAGGCGATGTTATTTAACAAGTGTAACGGTTCCTCTCTTAATAACTTCAATACTTTCTTTTGCCCCACTCTCAAAGCTTTTAAAAGTGGACATCCAGATATATGTGCCGGCTGGTACGTATTCGCCTTTATAAGTCCCATTCCAGCCCTCGTCAGGATTGTTAGTTTCAAATAGTTTCTGTCCCCATCTGTTATAAACGATCAGATAGTATTCAGCCAAAGCACCGGTAACACCCAATACTTTGAACTCACGGTTTACGCTTATCGGACTGTCAGGACTAAATGCATTGGGGAAAAATAAATTAGAATATACCACGTAAACCTCATCGTAATTCCGGCAACAATTCGAATCAGTTACCATGACTGAATACAGGCCTTCTTCAGTTACATCAAGATACCTCTCTGTGCTACCTCCGGGTTGCCAGAAATAAAAATCGTAATCGCCTGCATCCAGCCTGATAGATGAATTAGGCAAAATATATATCGTATCGCTTCCATTGCCCAGGTCAATATATGGAAGGGCATGAATCCTCACAGGATAAGAATACGCATAATCAATACCATTAAATGTTTCGATTACTTCCACGGTGTAATCGCCGGGTTCTGTATAAACAAATGTCGGATCAAACGGATCGCTGTTCACAATATCTCCTCCCGGATCATCAAAATTCCAGTCCGTTACATCAATATTTGTTGTATTGGTTATCCGGAATTCAGTTGTATCGTGATGGCATTGATTGTAAAAAGTAAAATGCGGTATATCCAGGAATGATGTAACGAAATTCGGCAATCCGATCAATGATTCTGCCACACCCAGATTAAGACCGTTATTAAAAGTATGGTCAACCTCATTGTAATTGCATGCCAGACCCGTCCTGTCAGGATTATTAATTACACCCAGATAATGCTTTCCCAACAAACCTCTTCTAAATTTTGATAAATAGATCTTTCCATCAACTCCTAACTGCAACGCCCCCATCAGGCTGTCGTTTTGGCCTATTGCACTTACATCAAACTGATGAATAATGACGGGGTTATCTAACGGACCAGCAGACGACAGATCGAATTGGTATAAATAATTCGTTGCGCTGCCAATAGGCGAACTGCTAATATATAACTTGTTGTTATCCGGCGAAAACTCAACACCAAAAGGATAATCATAATGATCCGGCGATCTTACCGGGTTACTTACCGCTCCTGTTTCCGTATTAAAATCAAGAAGTTCAACTATCCCGTCAGCAGGAACAACCAAAGCGAGTTTCTTACCGTCCGGAGATAATTTCATATAACCGGCACCGTTGTTATCATCACCTTCATGTTTATATCCTACATGAGACTGGCGGTGTTCAATTATCCCCGTATCTCCTACCAGCCATGCGTCAAAGTTTCCTCCCTGCTCCTCACCGAATCCGTGAGTAATTACCCAATAATCATGACCATTAGCGTGTTTTACTCCGGTAATCTTTTGGCTGTTTTTTGAGGCCAGATGATTGTTCTTACTGATGACGGTACCCGTGGAACTTTGCCTGAAACTTACAACGGAATAATTGATCCCCTTATTAAATACCGGTAACAAATACATATCGACAGTGAAAATATAATATTGATTCCCGTTTCCCGGATCGGGAACTATCAGTGATGATTGTGTGGCAAAATTATTCCCATTCAATCCGCTTCCATATTCAACCAGTTGAAAATTACCGTTCCACACTTTCAATCCGTTTGTAAACAACAGAAGCTCTCCATTTTCGTCACTAATTGCTGAAACACCGCTAAACAGCGGAAAAGAAGAAGTTGCTGAAACAGAAGGATCATCCTGGCTGAAGTCGACATGAGCCATGTTTCCAAATACCCAATGATCAGCCTGATGCGGTCTTCTGTAATTACAATCATTTTCCTGTTGTGCTATTGAAAGTAAAGGAATAATGACGTGCAGAACAATAAGAAGGGGGATAGAAAATCTCATTTATTACTATCTATTCAGGTCCGGTATAACTAATTTATGATCACCCTCAGCGAATAAGTATCTTCATCAGCCCTGATCAGGAAGAAATACATACCCTCAGTGAAACCGGTCAAGTCAATACTTTTTCTCCAGTATCCGTCCAGGTTCCTGTAACTCTTTTCCATCAACAAAGCTCCGTTGACACTATAAACTTTAATATCCAATATATCAAGGCTCTTTTCGCTTTCGAAATAGAATAGCCCGTCATTACTTGGGTTCGGCAATACCTTGAATGGATAGCCATCACTTTTTATTTCGGTTGTTCCCATCTCACATTCGTTGTAACTGAATAAAACAGTAATGCTCGCGTTGTTAACACAGGTGGTGTAAGGATTGGTTACTTCAACGGCATGCGTTTGCCAGTCTACCCAGTTACCATTTGTTTTGGCGATCATGTACCTTTCTGCCCAGTTGTTCGACCAGGAGTAAAGCATATCAGGCGGATCTTCATCATTTCCTGCATCAAGGACGACCGTATCATTAACGCATGCTACAACCGTATCCTCACCGATAAATACGTATCCCTGCGGAGCCAGGTTTATTTCTGGAAGCGCATGTACAGGAACGATGATATGCGTTTCGTGTATGGTAAAGCCATCGTTCAGTTCAAGGTAATAAGTTGTTGTTTCTTCCGGGCTAACCTCTACACCGTCCATTGCAGCTGACCAGTCAGGGTCGGTACTACTGGTCCACGAATAGGTATATGAGCCTCCACCACCCAGAGCATTTGCACTGATCACAGTTGACTGGCCGATACATATCTCCGGTGGATCTGCTTGCGGATACGCCGATAAAGCACCTCCCTCAGCCAGTATAAGTACCGTTTCCACTTCACTCGGACAACCATGATCGTCTGTTACCACCAGCGAATATAACTGCGACTCTTCCAGTATAACCGTTTGCGGACCAGGCACATCATTCGGTCCGTTGATCATGCCTGCCGGCTCCCACCAGAAAGCATACGGAGATACACCACCGGATGCCGAACCATCAAGTGTAGTAGGTGTACCTACGTTAATTGTTTGTTCCTCTCCGGCATCAGCAAGCGGGGTTTCGTAAACAGTAATAGCTACCTGGCCGTTTAATGTTGTATAACCGTCAGTTACTTCTACAAAATAAGTTGTAGTAACCTCTGGATTTGCTGAAGGACTCTGAATATCCGAAACAAAGCGCGGAGGATCCGATGTCCAGCTGTAGAGATAATCGCCGCTACCCCCGCTGGGTAACACATCCAGATTAATTTGTTCTCCGGAACAAATGGAGAGCAGATCGGCAGACACATTGATACTCATTGGTCCGCCAACAACATTTACCCATACGTCATCATTGCTCATGCAATTGGAAGCATTGTCAAGAACCGTAATAAAATATTGTGTGCTTTCTGTCAGATTAACCGTAGTAGGATCCTCAATTGTCGGATCAATCAGCATCTCTGCCGGTTCCCAGTCATAATCAAAGTTTCCGGAACCGCCGTTTATAGTCGCATCAATCAATGTAGTGCCTGCATAGCCTATGTTTATATCCTCGCCAGTATCAGCAGTGGGTGAGTTCAGATCAACGGTAAAACTGATATTGCCCGTACTGGCTATATTGCCGCAGGCGTCTTGTATGTAACTATGCTGTTTGATAGTAAGGAAATACTCGCCCGATTCATAAATTGCCGGTGTAAAATTGATCATAAATTGCTGCTCCATCTGTCCACCGACAGAGCAGGCCTCACCAAATATGGAGGTAATTGTATGCTCACCACCCGGACCGCTAAGCGTGAAATCATTCGCCTGAACCGAGTTGCACAATACTTTCTCCGTGAAATCAAACGTAAGGGAGGCTGTTCCGCATTGCACATCATCAGTGTATATATAATCCAATTCCGGAGCAACATCATCGTAAATCTCTGCCGTCGACATGGAAAAGTCAAGCGTATATCCATATTGGGTACTGGAATAATTACTGATATTGATCACATAAGTTTCTCCTTCATTTACCGGTATCAGCGCATTATGAGGTGATCCTCCTGCGCTCTGGCAACTATAATTAGAATTCCCATTTGGTCCTGTAAGACCTCTTGTTCCTGACCAATTACAACTCACCTGCATCTCATTAATATGTGCATAAAGATCTTCGCAATCATACTGGTCAAGGTGGTAAACGGCCCAGTCATAATCATCATTATTGTTGTTAGGTGTAATATTAAACCCCAAATCTCCACCCGTTTGAACGGTAAAAATATACCATACATCATTTTTCTCACCCGATGACATACAATTTCCGGGGCAACTGCCACTGGTAGGAATTTCATTTGGATAATTTCCTGTTCCGGAATAGGAGTTTTCCTGCACGTAAATTTCCTGGCATACAGGGATAGCCCCCAGGCAATCCTGATCAGTAGGTACCTGGGCATAAATTAAGTTGACAATAACAAGCAATGCAAGCGTAAATATCTGTCTCATATTAAACTTTGGTTTGGTCAGAAAAAACATATGGGGCCCAAAAATATCAATAATGTATGTGACATCCAATTTTTTATTCTTAGTTTCCTGTTTTTCTCCATATTTTTTTAATGTCCTTAACAACCAATTCTGGTTTATCAGCAACAGGATATATTTGATAATTCTTTAACTTAAATGTTTGTATCACAGAATTTTTTATACTATTTCTCACTGAAATCAGGATGTGTATATTATCGGTTTCAAGCAATTGTATAAAGGCATCATGCCACACGTTGCCTTCCAGTTCAAAAATTCCTATTTCATCAAGTACGATAACATCTGTTTTCTCAACCAAACACGTCTTAATGATTTCCTCACCCCTTTCAATAACCTTTGGGTTAAACCAAAATCTTTTTAATCGAATGTATCCTTCTTCTGGCTCTGTCTGGCATAAAGGGAATACTGAACGATCACCAATGCGCAACAGAGAAAAACTGTTACGAATTCCTTCTTTCCAGGTGCCTTCGGCAATAAAACCACCTACTTTGACACCCGCCTGCTGTAACAGATTTACAATCTCTTTAAGTCTGGTTGTTTTACCTTCCCCCTGCTCTCCGCTTATTATATATACGTGGTTGTTTGCCATTTGTCTCTTTTAAAATGCCACCTGAAAACGCATCTGAAAAATATGGGATCGACCCAAATCTTTTACATCAGCGTAAATGTAATTCAATGTATAACGAACTGCCGGATTCAGATACCAGTTAAGCCCTGCTGTAATATCGCTCATGACACCTGCCTGCAAGTCATAGTCGTTAAAGTCAATCGATGAATAACGTAAGGAAAGTTCAAAAGCGCCGACACCACCTTTCCCGAGGTTCTTTTTAGGGTCCACCCTGTCGAAAGCTGTCTTTTTCCTGCTGAAGTTTTTATGCTCCCCGGTAATGAACCAGCTGATAGTTCCGTAAAAAGCATCCAGATAATATCGGCCTCTATCTAATACTGATATCGCCGAGGGATGCGCAATGGCAAATGTATATTCCGTCTGAAAAGCAAATGATCCCAGCACAAAAAGCAGTCCTGCATTCCCCTG
>QMPO01000018.1 GCA_003648625.1 Bacteroidota bacterium | reverse complement strand
CTGTATAAAGTGGAAAACGGAAAACGTACCGATTTACCGCTGTTGGGTAAGGGAAGGACTTACGGTGTGGATGTGAAACCGCTTGGCAGCGGATGGAATACCCTGAAACTGACTGTTAAAGATGACTTGTTTACTGTTTACCTGAATGGGGAAGAATTATTTCAGGTGAAGGACCAAACATTTAAAAATGCCGGAAAGATCGGCCTGTGGACCAAAGCAGATGCCGTTAGTTATTTTGATGACTTTCAGGTGGCAAGTATGAAGTAGAACGGATAAGTGCATAGAGTCCAGCTTGAAATAAAAAAACGATGCAGTACATATAACTGCGTCGCCAGATCATAACCTCCATAGTCAGGAGTATTTTAAAACTTATACAAGCCGTCGTTGTTTAGCTTGTCAGCAATATTTCTTCTTGATTCTTTTACATTTGTCGGGTCGGCTTTGGTTAATGTTCTCAATGCATTGCACAGTTTGTCTTTCAGATCGCCTTCGGCAAACGAACCGATAGCATCGAAAGCATTGGAATAGGTTTTTTGTAAGGTGTCACGCGTCAGTACGTCAAGAATATCACGGTAAATCTTCGCATCATGCTTCAATCCTTCTTTTTCTATTTTTTCCACCCGAAGCAGGGTTGATTCAAATACATAAACATGCATAATCATGTCGGAAATGTTCATCAGGATCTCCTCTTCGTAAACCAGATCTCTTTTAAAAGTATCTGACACAACGGGCAGTAACATCAGGACGGCTTTTTTGAGGTTGGAAACAAAAGCATGCTTGATTTCGAAATATTCTTTTCCTTCAGTTTCCACAGCCTGCAATTTATCCAGGTTGTTTACGACTTCGTTGGCTGCTTCAAACAGGTTGATCTTATGCTTCAGCCCTTTCTTAAGTGTCGAATCAACAGTGATGAGGCGGTTGATCTCGTTGGTGCCTTCAAATATCCGGTTGATTCTGGAGTCACGGTACGAACGGTCAGCCGGAGCTTCGGATGAGAATCCCATACCTCCATATATCTGTACCATTTCATCCACAACATAATCCTGCGATTCGGAACCATAAACTTTCAACAAAGCGCATTCTGGTTCGTATTCGGCTACCCCTTCGATGTTTGCCTGACCGTAAGTTTTCCCTTGTTCCAGTAAACTGTCAATAGTATCTTCTACATCTTTACTTGCCCGGTAAACAGCTGATTCGGTAGCAAACATTTTCACTACCTGGTTGGCCATTTTATGTTTGATGGCGCCAAACTCAGCAATGAATGAGCCGAATTGTTTCCGTTCGTTAGCATACGAAACAGAATAATTTATAGCCCTGCGAATAGCACCCAATACGGTTGCTCCCAGTTTGATACGACCGATGTGCAAAATGTTCAGAGCAATCCGGAATCCTTCCCCTCTGCGGCCCAGTAAATTTTCGACAGGCACTTTTACATCGTTAAAAAATATCTGGCGTGTCGATGATCCCCGGATACCCATCTTATGTTCTTCAGGGTTCATGGTAATTCCTTCCCAGCTTGACTCGACAAGGAAAGCACTCAAAACACGGTCGTTCTCAATTTTTGCAAAAACAGTCAGCATATCGGCAAAACCACCGTTAGTGATCCACATCTTCTGGCCGTTCAGTACGTAATGTTTTCCATCTTCCGATAATACGGCTTTGGTTTTTCCGGCATTGGCATCTGACCCGGCTCCGGGTTCCGTAAGGCAATAAGCAGCAAGCCATTCGCCCGTGGCCAGTTTAGGGAGGTATTTGGCGTGTTGTTCATCGTTGCCGTAGTAAAGTAGTGGAAGCGAACCAATACCTGTGTGCGCCATAAAAGCCACAGAAAAAGAATAAGCAGAACCTATAGATTCGTTAGCTTTCATCGATGTGAGGAATGATTGTCCGAATCCTTCGTATTTTTCTGGTACTGAGATACCCAGCAAACCCAGTTCTCCTGCTTTTTTCAGTAGTGAAGGCATCAGGCCTTCTGTGTGTTCATCCAGTGCATCAAAATTTGGAGCCACTTCCGTCTCTACAAAGTCGATGCAAGTTTCAGCAATCATTTGTTGCTCTTCATCAAACTCCTCGGGAATGAAAACGTCCTTGTAAGAAATATCTTTAATTAAAAACTCTGCTCCTTTAACTTTTGCTTTGGTGTCCATAAAATTTTGTTTTCGTTTTGATCAACAAAGATATAATTTGAATTGTTTCAACGTATATGATCAATACAAATCTTGTTAAAAGAGATTTCAACAAAAAAGCCGGACAATTGTGCCCGGCTTTTCAGAACCTAAAAATATAGTTTACTTTTTCTCTCTTTTCTTTTTGGGAGCTGCTTTTTTTGCCTTGGTAATCGTGATTTTGATATCATCTTTTTTCACGTCAACCCCCACATTGATGGTGTCGCCCTCTTTTATTGAACTGATGATGATTTCTTCGGCCAGATGGTCTTCAATATATTTCTGGATTGCCCGTTTCAACGGACGTGCTCCGAACTGCTCATCCCATCCTTTTTCGATGATGAAATCTTTGGCTTTCTCGGTAACTTTTATTTTGTAGTTCATCTCATGGATGCGCTTATACAGGTGCGACAACTCAATATCGATGATCTTATGAATGTCTTCACGTTCCAGTGATTCGAAAATGACTACATCGTCTATTCTGTTCAGGAATTCAGGCGCAAAGGCGCGTTTTAAAGCATTTTCAATGACACCCTGAGCATGACTTGACCTGCTTTGTTTTTTAGCAGAGGTACTGAAGCCAACACCCTGACCGAAGTCTTTCAATTGACGCGATCCGATATTGGATGTCATAATGATGATGGTGTTTTTAAAATCGACGCGACGGCCCAAACCATCGGTAAGTACACCATCGTCCAGTACCTGCAATAACAGGTGGAATACATCCGGGTGCGCTTTCTCAATTTCATCAAGCAATACAATCGAATAAGGTTTTCTTCTGACTTTTTCTGTTAGTTGCCCGCCCTCTTCGTAACCAACATATCCGGGAGGCGCTCCCACAAGCCTTGAAACGGCAAATTTTTCCATGTATTCACTCATGTCCACTCTGATCAGCGCATCGGCAGAATCAAACAGGAATTTGGCCAGCATTTTGGCCAGATACGTTTTTCCAACACCTGTTGGCCCGAGGAAAATGAAGGAACCGATAGGTTTGCTTGGATCTTTCAGTCCGGCCCTGTTGCGTCGAATAGCTTTAACGACTTTTTTAATGGCTTCTTCCTGTCCGATGACCTCCGACTGAAGTATTTTCTCCATATTGACAAGTCGCTGGCTTTCGCTCTGTGCAATATTCTGAACGGGTATTCCTGTCATCATGGCAACCACTTCGGCAACATTCTCTTCCGTTACTTCCTCGCGATGTATTTGGGCTTCTTCTTCCCACCGTTTTTTCGCTCTGTTCAGCTCTTCTGTATACTGCCGCTCAATATCTCTGAATTGAGCTGCCTCCTCAAACTTTTGTGCTTTGATGGCACTGGTTTTCTGTTCTTTTATCTCGTCAATAGAGTGTTCGAGATTGATTATTTCAGCCGGCACATGAATATTGCTTATGTGTACACGGGCTCCGGCTTCATCCAAAGCATCAATAGCCTTATCGGGTAAATACCGGTCGCTGATGTAGCGATTTGTTAAATTTACACATGCTTTAATTGCATCATCTGCATATTTTACCAGATGGTGGTCTTCATATTTTTCTTTAATATTGTTCAGAATGTCAATAGTCTCTTCCGGAGTTGTCGGATCAACAAGAATCTTCTGGAACCTTCTTTCCAAAGCTCCGTCTTTTTCAATGTATTGCCTGTATTCGTCAAGAGTTGTGGCTCCGATACATTGCAGTTCGCCTCTGGCTAAAGCCGGTTTAAACATATTGGAAGCATCCAGTGAGCCTGAAGCGTTTCCTGCGCCTACAATCGTGTGTATTTCGTCGATGAACAAAATGATGTTGTCATTTTTCTCCAGTTCGTTCAGTACAGCTTTCATCCGTTCTTCAAACTGGCCGCGGTATTTTGTTCCTGCCACCAGCGAAGCCAGATCAAGGGTTACAATCCGTTTGTTAAACAGGGCACGTGATACTTTACGCTCCACAATGCGCAGTGCCAGACCTTCGGCAATGGCAGATTTACCCACACCGGGTTCGCCGATCAGAATAGGGTTGTTCTTCTTCCTTCTGCTCAGTATCTGTGCAATGCGTTGCAGCTCCTTTTCACGACCTACAATAGGATCGAGCCGGTTTTCTTCAGCCATTTTTGTTAAATCACGGCCGAAATTGTCCAGTACCGGGGTTTTGGATTTCGATTCGCCAGATTTCTTTGTGCCACCGCTGAATGATTTAGGCCCTTCTTCAGGTTCTTCCGTTTCACCGGGAAGCTCCGCTTTTGGCTCGAAATAACCCGTGTCCTCTTTCTTTTCTTTTCTGATGGTAATTAATTCTTCTTTGACATTGTTGTAATTAACGCCCAGGCTCTCCAGTTTTCTTGTAACCAGATTGTTCTCGTCCTTTAATATAGCAAGAAGAAGATGTTCTGTGCCGATCAGATCACTGTTAAACAATTTAGCTTCAAGGTAAGTTATTTTAAGCGCTTTTTCTGCCTGTTTGACAAATGGGATATTCTCCAGCTTAAGGGTGTTACCATTGCTCGTCCTGACGGCATCTTCAATGCTTGCTTTAAATTGCTTCAGGTCAACACCGAAATAATTCAATAACTGAACGGCTAATCCATCGCCTTCACGAAGAAGCCCCAGAATAAAATGTTCAAGCCCAATATAGTTATTCCCTAACCTTATAGCTTCTTCACGGCTGAATGACAGCACATCTTTAACCCGTTGAGAAAACTTTGCATCCATAATTAACGTTTCATTTATCTGGCAAAATTACATAATCCGTAAATACCAACCTCATACGGATCTTTAAATTGTCCACATCCATAGTTTAATAAAATTTAGTTGGGTATTTCGTATACGAACAATGCCACCGATTAGTTGCTAAATGCCTGATTTTCCGGAAATACTATTCTCAGTACAATTGTTTACTGAATACGGGGTCGCTGATTTATTTTTTACCGGTTACTTTATCAATCACTTTTTCTACCGGGTTTTTTGCGTCTGGTATCTCTTCGCTGTGAATTGTTGATGGATTTCCATCTCTGAGCGCATTGTAATGAGGTGATAAAATCTCAACACCGGCCTCGTTGAAAGATTCCAGAATGTTTTTGTTTAGTTCAGAATAAAGTAATGTCATTTTGTTTACCTGCCTTGTGTATACATTTAGTTCGTACTCCACATAAAAATCGTTCAGGCTCTTATGCAGAATAAACGGTTTGTTGTCGCGCGACAATGACTTTGTTTTTTTTGCAGCCTTCAGTAAGAGATCATTTACTGTTTGCCAGGGGACATCATAACCGATAGTAACGGATGTGTAAAGAATGATACCAAGTTCTTTGGCATTGTTGGAATAGTTAAGTAAATGCGTGTTGATGATTTGTGCATTGGGAATGGTTACTACTTCGTTTTTCAGTGTTCTGATTTTAGTGACCAGCATAGATTTTTCCACAACTGTCCCGATGGTGGTGCCTATTTTCACCCTGTCACCAATCATAAACGGACGCATGTAGGTAATTACAATTCCTGCTACAAGATTGGCAATTGCAGAAGTGGATCCTAACGAAAACAGTACCCCGAGAAAAATCGACACCCCCTGAAATGCCGGCGAATCGGATCCGGGCAGATACGGGAATATAAAAACCAGTGCGAAAGCATATATGATCACTTTCAGGATATTGGTCGTGGGTTTGGCCCAATCCTTATGAAATCCTTTTATTTTCAGCTTCTCTTTTTCAATTTCGCCGGAGGCATATGACAATATTCTTACAAAGTAGCGGGCAATTAATAATATAATAATGATGAAAAACAGGTTAGGCAGAAAATTCCATATGCCGTACAACACAAATTTAACGGGATCGGCAATGTACCCGTAGAACTGCTCTACAATACCTTTTGTCCATGGCATAAAACTGAACAGCAGGGGGAGATAAAGGACCAGAATCAGAATGATCAGGGCATATTTAACAATAGATGAAAGAAAAATGAAAAAACTGTCAGGTCCTTTGGGTGCCAGGTATCTGAATAAGCTTGTCCGCTTTCTTTTCAGGTTTTTTTCATATTGACTGAGTCTGTGGTTAAGCCATTTAAAAAGCCTGTTAACAAGGTAAAAGATGATAACCAGACCGAACAACGTGAGTATGGTCAACCCGATGTTGATCAGCCAGTCTTTGGCGCTCTTATGTTCAATATGTTTTTTAAACGATGTTTTGATGGATTCAACATATGCCTTAACTGCCTGTGTGCGGGGTATGCCCAATGGAGCTACATCTTCATCGCTGATGCTCATTAAGGAAAACCCCTTATAAAAAACAAGTGAGTAATTGAATTTATCGACTATACTGAAAGAATCTTCAACTGTTGTGAGTTCGTTCGCCAGGCTGTTTAAATGATCGGTGATAACGCCTGCCCTTTCCTCTGGCGTAAAAGGGCCAAAATGAGCATAAAGCGGAAATAGTGTATCTCCCTGAAATATGATATATACGGGCTCTTGTTCCGATAAAGTAGAGATGTTTTCTGTTACAATGTTTACTGTGTCGGTATTTTGAGCAATGATGCCGATACAGAAAAAAGAAAAAAAGAAGACGATCAGAAGAAGCTGTTTTTTCATTGTATACGGGATATGGTTTCGCTTGTGTAAAAGTAAATGTTTTATTTAATTAGTAAAATCAAGTCACTTGCAGGATTTATCAATCACTATGCTCTATTGTATACATTGTACTGGATGTCGCCAGACGATTTTTAACAGTTTAACCCCGTTGGTGGTACCATATTTATTTTAGGTATTTTCCCTGGTAATGGCAGGTGCTTTTTTGTGCACAGGTGATAAAACCATTGAATGTATTTAGTTTGGCAAAAACTAAAAGCGCAGCCTAATGCTCAAAGTTTATTGCAGCAACATTTTTTCATTCGGCCAAATTTCATAATTAGATTAAAAATAATCGTCATTTTTCTTGCAATATGCACATATGTGCATTATCTTTGCAGCAGCAATTTAAAAGAAAGTTATTGAATGCCACGACCAAAAAATGAAAGAATAGTTCATGAGCCCCCCTTGTTTACCGAGTTTAAACCTGTAGGGGTTCCGGGTAAATCATTGCAGGAAGTACAGCTTGCGCTGGATGAGTTTGAAGCCATGCGTTTAGCTGACTACATAGGAATGTCGCACGAAGAGGCTGCAGATGAGATGGGCGTTTCGCGTTCTACATTCAGCAGGCTGATAGAGAAGTCAAGAAATAAAATTGCCGAATTTATTTTCCAGGGAAAGATGCTGACAATTGATGGGGGCAACATACATTTTAGAAGAAATATTATTCAATGTTCCGATTGCGGGCATATGTTCAAAATAGATATTGAATCACCCATAACCGAATGCCCTGAGTGCCATTCGAGAAATTTAATAAATCTGGCCGGTGGCTTCGGACATGGGGAGTGTTGCAGAGGAAGAAACATACATCATAATAAAAACAAAAGGAAAGGAGGTAAATATGCCACGAGGTGACAGAACAGGCCCTTTAGGCTTAGGGCCGATGACAGGAAGGCGCATGGGAGATTGCGCCGATACTGAGAACACAGGTTCAGGATTTGGTTCTGGCAGAGGATTTTTTGCCAGAGGCAGGGGAGGAGGCTTTGGCTTTGGTTATGGCCGCGGATTTGGATTCTTTAACAGAAGTGTTGATCCTAATGATGAAGGTACAATCAAGGATGAGATCAAATCCATGAAGAGCAGACTATCGTTTCTCGAGAATCTTCTCCACAAAAACAAACCTGAAGAATAAAGTCTTTAAATCATTCCGGGATCTTTTCCCGGAATGATTTTTTAAAACAGAAAGGAAATGAATTTTTTAAAAACAGATAGTTTTAGATTAAAGGTATTACTGCTTGCAGTAAGTATGATATTATTCGATGGGTGTAAAACGGTAGATAAACTGACCCATTTTAACATGGATTATGACGAAACAATAACGATTCCGTCAACAGTGGGTATTAATCTGCCTTTTAATTTAATTACGCCGAATATTAAAACGAATTCGGAAGAAACTTTTCAGATTAACGATACCCACAAAGACCTGATTGAGGAAATAGTGTTGAAAGAGCTTACACTAAATATAGTGAGCCCCGTAGGTGCTGATTTCAGTTTCTTAAAATCAATAGAGGTGTATATTTCCGCCGATGGATTGGACGAAATTAAAGTTGCGTGGAAATACGATATCGATAACGATGTCGGAGCTTCCATACAATTGGAAACAGTCGGTGATGATCTGAAAGAATATATTAAAAAAGATGAATTTGACCTGAAACTCACAACAGTAACGGATGAGCTTATTTTGTCAAATCACGATATTGAAGTGAAATCGAAATTTTTTGTTGATGCAAAAATATTGGGAATCTAAAAAAGTAAAAAAATGGAAAGAGGTAACAGAATACCAGGACAGGGAAAAGGCTTAGGACGTGGAGGTGGCCAGGGACGAAATAAAGGAGGTGCTTTCGGCCCGGGCGGTTATTGCGTGTGTGCCAAATGTGGCAAAAAAGTACCCCACGAACAGGGTGTTAAATGTACGATGTTGAAATGCCCGGATTGTGGCCATACCATGATCAGGGAAGAATTGCTGAAAAAATGATGAAATACGACACAGTATTACATAGACACATAGGTTATAAATTATATTATAAACATAAAACTTTATACAGATGAAAAAGATATTGAATTTATTCAATGATGAACATTGGGAAGATGCCATTGAATATCCCGATGGAACGAAACAGAAAGTGCTGCGTGACAACGAAAAAAACGGGAAGACCATTTTGCTGAAATTGCCTGCGGGATTTAGCATGGCGCCTCATTCGCATGTTACTACAGAGCAGCATTTTGTACTTGAAGGCGAGTATACCAGTGATGGAACCTTTTACCCGAAGGGGTCTTACCAGATTTATTATCCGCATGAAGAACATGGACCTTTTGAGTCGGAAAACGGAGCGCTTATTCTGGTAATATGGGATCCTTTTGAAGTCAGCTAGCTTTGGTAAAACAAGTGTGTATTTTAAAAAGAATTGAACGATGAAGAAATTGTTTGCTGTACCAACAATAGATGAAAAACTGTGTGCCCATTTCGGGCACTGCGAGCAGTTTGCTGTAATTGAAACAGAAGATCAGAAGATAACGAAAGTTGAATATTTGACGCCACCGGTACATCAGCCGGGAACTTATCCGCGGTTTTTAGCAGGTAAAGGGGTGAGTACTATAATTTCAGGAGGAATGGGAATGAAAGCGCAGGAAATATTTGCACAAAACAATATTGAAGTGTTTATGGGCATACATTCCGATAGCCCTGAAGCCTTAGTTGTACAATATCTTGCCGATCAACTGGAAAGCGGTGATAATCTTTGTGACCATTAAGCACAAAACGAATGAAGATTGCTGTAGCAAGTGGAAAAGGAGGAACGGGGAAAACAACGTTATCCACCAATTTGGCATCTTTTCTGGCGGAAAATTACCCTGTAGTTCTGACCGATCTGGATGTGGAAGAGCCTAATTCAGGTTTGTTCATCGAGGCAGAGCTTGTCAGCGAAGAACGCAAATTTAAGATGATACCTGAGTGGATTGAAGACAAATGTACGCTCTGTGGTATTTGTCAGAAAGTGTGTAATTTTCATGCCGTTATCCAGTTAGGCCCGATGATCATGGTTTTTCCCGAACTGTGTCATGGGTGTTATGCCTGTTCCGAACTTTGTCCCGAAGATGCCTTACCGATGATCCGTAAAAAAATGGGGCAATTAAAGCATTTTAAAAAAGGGAACTTGCATTTTGTAGAGAGCAGGCTGGACATTGGCGAGGAGCAGGCCGTTCCGTTGATCAAACAAACCCACAAATATATTGATCAGCATTTTGATAAAGATTTTATAAGAATCTATGATGCTCCTCCCGGCACATCCTGTCCGGTAATGGAAGCCGTTAAAGACACCGATTTTGTGATCCTTATTACCGAACCAACTCCTTTTGGCTTGCACGATCTTACACTGGCGGTAGAAACTATGAGGGAGTTAAAAAAGGAATTTGGCGTAGTGGTGAACAGGTATGGTATTGGCAACGATGATGTATTGAAATATTGCCAGGAGGAACAGATAGCAGTACTTGCAAAAATTCCCAACGATCGCCGGATTGCCGAACTGTATTCACAAGGCAAATTAATTTACAGGGAAATTCCTGAAGTGAGGGAAGAACTGGAAAAAGTCAAAGAACTCATTATCAGGAGAATGGAGGAGGTAGTAAGATGAAAGAAATAGTGGTTATCTCAGGAAAAGGAGGAACGGGAAAAACATCTCTTACAGCCTCTTTTGCTTACCTTGGAGGCGAAGATGTAATAGTGGCTGACTGCGATGTAGATGCTGCCGATATGCACCTTCTATTGCAGCCCGATTTTGCGGACGAAGACGATTTTTACAGTGGCGAACTGGCCCATATTAGCCAAAATGAATGTATCCAGTGCGGCAAATGTGCCGAAGTATGCCGGTTCGATGCAATCCCGGTAATCAAAGGCCGGTATATTGTAGATCCGCTTGCCTGTGAGGGTTGCGGCTATTGTGCACGGGTTTGCCCAACAGATGCCATCACCAATAAAGACTTAAATGTCGGCAAATGGTATATCTCAAATATCAAAACCGGTAGTATGATGGTGCATGCAAAACTGGGTATTGGAGCTGATAATTCTGGAAAACTAGTGGCAAAGGTTAAAAGTGAAGCTAAAGATATCGCTGAAGAAGAGCGTAAAAATCTTATCATCGTTGATGGTTCGCCCGGCGTGGGCTGCCCGGTTGTTTCATCCCTGTCCGGAGCCAGTTTTGTAGTTCTGGTTACCGAGCCATCGGTTTCGGGTTTGCACGACCTGAAAAGAGTTTATGAATTGGTGCATAAATTTAACATTAAGGCCGGTTGTATAATAAACAAAGCGGATATCAATAAGGAAGTAACTGCTGAGATAGAAAAATTTCTAAAAGAAGAAAATATTGTTCATATCGCTAATTTACCCTATGATGAAAGTTTCACTAAAGCCATGACAAATGGCCAAACAATCGTAGAGTATTCAGATAATCATTTAAAGGATTTAATTATAGAAAGCTGGAATGATATTTTAAAATCAATAACCTAAAAAAATTAAATATGAAAACAAAAAAAATTGATGGAATTGCCTGTTTTTTTATAGAATTAATGGTTGCACGTTCGCCTCTAAGTGATCATATGAATTGTTTAGTTCTGGAATCAGACCCAATGCCCGATTATTATGCCAAAAATAATTTCCCTCCTAATGAAAAACAGGTGAGCGACCGGCATTTGTTTCTTCCTGTGCGAAAAACTATTAATTGTTTTCAGGATGTAGTTTTTAGAAAGGTAAATGAGTTAAACAAAAAATTTAACTCACACCTGAGCATTTATCCTGGCCAAATAACATTTCAAAACGAAGAGCATCAATGTATCAGATTGAATTTGAAGGAAACAGATCAATTGCCACAATTAATAGAAGAATTCGAGAAACTTAACATACGCTTTTATTCTGATAAAAAGGTTGGAGCCTATCAATCATTAATTTATTATAAAAAACATACGGTTTTTGAAAATCTCGAAGAAGGAGTTTACAAGGATGAAAATAATCCAAACCGTTACTTTTTTGAAATAAGCAGGCAAATTGAGTTTGACCAGTTTAAAAAAGGGATTGAAAGAATAAAAAATAATTGTGATTACCATCTTTTCGATTCCTTTTTAGTGTCCCTGCATTTTAAAAATGAAATAAATGATTTTATTGGGATCTACTCAAAACATTGCGAGAAAAGCAGGTTTAAGGAGTTGAAACAAGAGATAATAAAACAGTTTAATTAAACTATAGAACATAAATAACCATGAATTTTATTAATCATTTCCTGCGGTAGGCAGGAAATGATTAAAAAAAATTCTAAGAGAGTAAAGTGGTTCCATCTGTGCGAAAATTTTGGAATTGCTTCATATTTAACAAATCACAAATTTTAAACACATGAAAATAGCATTTACTACAAAAGGTACTTCTTGGGGGTCTGCTATGGATCCGCGTTTTGGAAGAACAGAATATTTTCTGATCTTTGATGAGGAGAAAGATAAATTATCTGCTTATGATAATCGGGCAGCAGCTAATGATGCGCACGGTGCCGGTCCGAAAACAGCACAAAAACTGTTTGAATATAGCCCCGACGTGCTGATCACAGGTAACGGTCCCGGAGGAAATGCAGCCGCAGTCCTGGAAAAAACGGGCGTAAAAATTTATGTCGGGGCTGGCGATATGACCGCAAAAGAGGCCTATAAAGCTTATAAAGATAATAGGCTTAAACAATTTTAAAAGCAGATCCGAATCTTTCTAATATGATCATTCACGCATAATCTGATGGAAAAGTTCGTGGTACTTGGAGGTGGTTTTGCAGGGGTTGAAGCGGCCATAAGATTGAAGAAATACGGATATAACGTAACTTTGGTGTCTGACCGTGATTATCTGTTCATTTATCCTGTCTCAATCTGGGTGCCGACTAAAAAGAAATCATTTGATGATGTGAAAATTCCGTTATCAGCTTTGCAGGGAAAACACGGTTTTGACGTGGTTGTTGATTCGGTAAAAAGAATTGATATTCATAACAATACGGTTGCGCTCTCTGAAAACACACTGACATACGATTACCTGTTTATCGCCATGGGCATGCACAAGGTAATGGCCAAAGGACTTGAATTTACTCATTCCATTTGCGGGCATCCTGAAGAAGCGGTGAACATTCAAAAAGAACTGGAAAAGCTGGTTCAACAGGGATATGGAAAGATTGCTGTTGGTTTTGGAGGAAACCCAATAGATCCAACGGCAACAGCCGTAAGGGGAGGCCCGGCATTTGAGTTGATATTTAACATCAGCCATTATCTGAAAAAGAAAGGCCTGCGCGAAAAGTTTGAACTGACTTTCTTTGCGCCTATGAAAGAGCCCGGGAAACGAATGGGACAGAAGGCACTGGACAAAATGGATGTGTTTTTCAAACATTACCACATCAGTAAACAGGTAGGGAAAAAAATAAAGGAGTTTGAAAAAGATGCCGTTGTTTTTGATGACGGTTCGAAACTGAATAGCGACCTGATCATCTATATTCCGGGAGGTGACGGGCACAAAGTAATTAAGGGTTCGGAATTGCCTTTAAGTGATGCCGGATTTATAAAAATCAATGAATTGTGCCGGGTTGAAGGCCACAGGAATATTTATGCTATTGGTGATGTGGCCGAGATTGTTGGCCATGACTGGGCTGCCAAACAGGGACATATTGCCGAGGTAATGGCAGATGTAAGTACGTATAACGTACACAATGAGTTAGCGGGAAAAGGGAAACGGAAGAGTTACTGGGAGAAGTTACATATTGTTTGTGTTATGGACTCAGGCGATGGAGCTGCCTTTGTGGTGCGAAATCATAAACGGGATTTTATTATCCCATTACCAGTTATCGGACATTGGCTCAAGAAAGGCTGGGGCTTTTATTATAAAAATTCAAAATTGAAGAAAATGCCGAGAATACCGGGATTGTAAATAGCTAAAAAGTAATGGATGCTTAAAGACATAACCAACATATTATTGGGCGCCATTCAGATCACCGGCTTCATCTTTGTGATGATGCTGGTTATCGAATATGTGAATGTGCAAACGAAAGGAATCTGGGAGAAAGGACTGAAAGGAAACCGGTGGCGGCAATATTTGATTTCTGCAGTACTGGGAGCTATACCCGGATGCCTGGGAGCATTTACGGTGGTAGCTCTTTTTTCGCACCGGCTGGTTTCATTTGGGGCGTTGGTGGCTGCTATGATTGCTACCAGTGGCGATGAAGCTTTCGTGATGTTTGCCATGTTTCCGCAGAAAGCGCTACTGATCACACTTTTATTGTTTGTGATCGGTATACTGGCAGCTTATGTCACCGATAAGTTTTACAATCCGAAGTGGGTGACTGAAAAATTCAGTGAGAAAAAGTTGCCTCTGCATGAGGAGCACCATTGTGTTTGTTTTCAAAGGGATAAGTTGCTCGATTATTTGATAAGACCATCGGTTTACCGGTTTATTGTTGCTGTCCTGGTGCTTTTGTTGATGGTAGCAGTTATTACAGGAGTGCTTGCTGGCGAAGAAATGATATGGTTACGGGTGACTTTGCTGCTTTCGCTGGCTTTTTCCTTTTTTATAGTGGTCAGTGTTCCGGAGCATTTCTTGAAAGAACATATTTGGAATCATATCATCAAAGTGCACATCCCCCGGATATTTCTGTGGACTTTCGGAACGCTCCTGGTCATTCATTTTTTAATGAATTACATCGACATACAATCGTGGCTTTCTGACAATTTACTCATCGTATTGTTAGTGGCCGTATTGGCAGGTATAATTCCCGAATCGGGCCCGCATCTGATCTTTGTTACTTTATTTGCACAGGGAACCATCCCGTTAAGTATATTATTAGCCAGTTCCATCTCACAAGACGGACATGGGATGCTGCCGTTACTGGCCGAATCAAAACGCGGTTTTCTGGTGGTGAAATTAATCAATGTGGGTGTAGCATTATTATTTGGCATGTTGGGTTATTTAGCAGGATTTTAGGATGAAAATGTGGGAATGAAGTTAACACGTAACATATCGCAAAGAAATTATTATTCGCTGCTTTGGCATGCAGGATTTCTGGCTTTTGCACGGAACTTTATCGATGTGGATACGGTTATTCCTGCCATGCTGGTGGATGCCGGCGGGACAGCTTTGCATGTGGGTGTGCTGACGGCTATTATGCTGGGAGGCTCCAGCTTTACGCAATTGATTTTCGCTCCTTTCATCAGCAATTACTCGTACAAAAAAGGTTTTCTGTTACTGGGGATTAATTCCAGGATTCTGGCGTTGCTTGCATTGGGGCTTCTGCTTTATTATTCTTCCCGGCTTCACGGAAGCTATATGGTTATACTGATCTTTTTACTAGTCACTGTGTTTTCCCTGGGAGGCGCTTTTGCCAACATCAGCTATACGGATATTATGGGAAAATCGCTGCTTCCGGAAGCTCGAAAACCATTCTTTTCCATCAAACAGGTATTGACGGGGATTATTTTATTAGGCTCTGTTTTTTTAGCCCGCTTTGTTCTTTCTTCTGCCGGTTATCCTGTGAATTACACCTATATGTTTTTTATTGGCTTTGGTGCTCTGGCGATTGCTTCACTGGGTTTTTGGAACCTGAAAGAAGTAGTGCCGTCAAAGATGCGGGTTAAAAACCCAACTCATTTTTTTCAGTTGGTGAAGCATGAACTAAAGCAAAACAAACGCTTGGTTTATTTTCTTGGTTTCATCAATACACAGGGCATAGCCATCTCTTTTTTACCGTTTGTTATTTTGTATGCCAAGCAAAACTTTGACCTGCAAAGCGATCAGACGGGTAATTTTTTACTTTTCAAGGTAATAGGAAGTGTGGTCACAGGACTACTTTTATTTGCTCTTAAAGGAAGATTCAGATACCGTAATTTGCTTTATCTGAATATTTTTCTTTCTGTTCTCCTGGCAATGCTTATACTTATACTGCCCGATTATCCGCCTTTCTTCCTGATGTTTTTTATCGGGGGGATCATTTTTGCTACGTACAGCATCACTATGAATGGTGTTTTGCTGGAAGTGTCGGACACGACTAACCGGGCACTTTACACGGGTATTACAGGCGCAGGAAATATACTGCCTGCTCTTTTTCCATTATTGGGTGGGTGGATCATTACACAATACGGATTTAAACCTTTTTTTGTTTTATTTATCCTGGTGATTCTGGCCTCAGCGTATTTCGTCATTAATTTAAGATGTAAACATTAATAAAATATAATTAGTTAAAAATAAACAAGATATGTTGCAGTTACAAAGTAAATTCATCATGGCTCCCCTTAAGTTGGGTTACAGCGACGGAACGGGTGTTATTACACAACGACATCTTGATTTCTATGGGGAAAGAAATAAACACATTGGCGCAATCATACCTGAACCTTTGTATATGGATGCGGGATTGCGGGAAATTCCCACACAAATAGGTATTGACAGCGATAATAAAATCCCCGGTTTACAACGTCTGAATGAAGTAATTCATCAGTATGGAGCAAAGTCCATTGCGCACCTGAATCATCCCGGAAGGATGGCTAATCCTAAAATTCCGGGGAATTTCTTCTGGTCATCTACCAGTAAACCCTGTGAAAACGGAGGAGCAATCCCGGAAAAAATGGACAGAAAAAAAATGGATGTCGTCATTAAATTGTTTGTTGACAGTGCTAAAAGGGCAGTAGCTTCCGGATTTGATATGATCGAATTGCAATTCGGACATGGTTACCTGTTAGCTCAGTTTATATCGCCGGCTGTTAACGACAGGGAGGATGAATATGGTGGAAGTTTTAACAACAGGGTTAAATTTCCGCTTGAAGTAGCTAAGGCTGTTCGCGGAGCAGTAAAAATTCCAATAATTACCCGTATCAGCGGAGATGAGATGATACCCAACGGGTTTCATCTGGAGGAAATGGTAGCATTCTCAAAAATGCTGGAGGAAACAGGTATGGATGCCGTGCATGTTTCGGCGGGTTCTGCCTGCTCAACACCTCCGTGGTTTTTTCAGCATATGTTCATCCCTAAAGGAAAAACATGGGAAATGGCCGGTAAGCTGAGAAAGGAATTGGAAATGCCCGTCATTTTCGTTGGAAAGATAAATTCGGCCAAAGACATAAAGTTTATCGAAAATAGTTACGGAGCCGAATACCTGGCGCTGGGGCGCGCCTTGGTAGCCGATCCCGATTTTGTTGGGAAATATTTAGGAGAAACGGACGGTCTGATCAGGCCGTGCCTCGCCTGTGCCGAAGGTTGCCTTGGCGGTGTGAAGGGAGGAAAAGGCCTGGGCTGTGTGGTCAATCCACGCGTTAATACAGGACTGCAGAAAGTCACCATAACTTCATCGGCTAAGCGTTTTGCCGTTGTCGGAGGAGGTCTTGCGGGTATGGAAGTGGCTATCACATTGCATGATGAAGGTCACCAGGTGGATTTATTTGAGAAAAATGAACTGGGAGGCCAGTTTAACCTCGCTTTTCTTCCTCCGAATAAATCAAATCTGAAAGAGATTGTTGATTATTTTGTTGAGGAGATTATGCAGCAGCAAGAACCAAAAGTTAATGTGATCAGGGAAGAAGCTACAGCTGATATGTTGGAAAGGGCAGGTTATGACGGAGTGATTATAGCCACCGGTGCTGTACCTGCCGTACCGCCGATTAAAGGACTGAAAGAATTTTACTGGACGGAATTTCTGGAAGACGAACACTTGCCGAAAGATCAGAAAGTGCTGGTGATAGGTGGCGGCCTGATTGGAATGGAAGTGGCTTCTAAACTGGTGGATGCGGGCAACCATGTGGTAATCGTTGAGATGCTGGATGAAATAGCCCGAGGCATGGAAATGATTGAAAAGGCCATGACGGTTAAAAAAATAAAATCCAAAAACACAGAAATATTCCTGAACCATAAGGTAGTGGAGGTGAATGGTGACCAGGTGATTATTGAAGGAGAAGAGGGCGCTAAAGTGATTGAGGGAGTTGATAAGATCGTGGTAGCAGCGGGTATGAAAAGTTTTGTGCCTTTTGAAAAAGCGGGGTCCATCCCGGTTTATTTTGTGGGTGATGCACAAAAAGTAGGTAAAGCACAGGACGCTATCCATGATGCTTACGAACTGGCAATAAGTTTATAAAAATTATTTAGACTTTCCAGTGAATTTTGATTGTGGGAGTGTCCGAATATGGTAAATAAGAAAAATAAAAAAATAAAATATGACCAATAAAATATATCCCGATTCGGGAGTGGAACTGACACCGTTTATAGCCAAAAACTATGATTCTGTTATGAATGCAGCATCTTTTGGATTATATAAGGGGTTTATCAAAAAGGCTATCAAAAACATGGCTATCCGACCGGAAGATCACCTGCTTGACCTGGGTTGCGGAACAGGGCGCAATGCGGCTTTGATGGCCGGTTACCTGTCGGAGAAGGGAAAGATAACCGGAGTAGACCTGTCGGAAGTGATGGAGAAGCAATTTAACCGGAAGTTTAAAAACGATCCGCGTGTCAGTTTCGTCAGGCAACGGGCGGATATTCCCTTCAACCTGGGTGAAAAATTTGATAAAATATTGATCAGTTTTGTCATCCACGGGTTTCCGCATGAGGTAAGGTTGAAAGTGCTGGAAAATGTGGTCAGTCACCTGAAGCCCGGAGGTGAATTTTTTATTCTGGATTTTGCTGAGTTTAACATGGCCGAAATGCCGGCATTTCACCGGTTTGTATTCAAAACCATAGAATGTAAATATGCTTTTGATTTTGTTGAGCGTGACTGGAAACAGATCCTCTCCGGGTATGGTTTCGGAAATTTTAAAGAAACACTTTATATGAAAAAATATGTCAGGTTACTGAAAGCGGTAAAAACGGAAGCTGGCGAAAAATAAACCAATCATGAACGTACGATTTGCACTGGCAGTTAGCAGCGACAAGCAGTTTGAAAAAAGACATTTTGGAGATGCGGACAAATACCTTATCTATGAACATATTGATGACAAGCTTATGTTTTTATCTGAAGAAGTCAACGGTTTTAAAGATATGGATGAGACAAAGGTACACGGATCACAGCGGAAAGGACATGCCATTATTGAATTTCTGAAAAGCAAGAAAGTAAATGTTTTGGTATCTCGACAATTCGGAAAGAATATTAAAATGGTTAACCAGCATTTTATACCGGTCATTATTACTACTGAAAATTCGGATGATGTACTGGAGATTCTGAATCATCATATTCATTGGATTGAGGATGAATGGGGAAATAATAAACAAGGGTTTAAACTGTTTAAAATCAAAGCAGGGATACTAAAAGCATCAATAGATAAGTAAAAAATCGAATATTTTAAATAAAATTATCAATAAATAATTCAAATCAATGAACACAAAAAATTTAGGATTTAACTCAAAGTTAATCCACGCCGGCGATTACCGGGATGAATTCGGGAGTGCTGTAACACCAATTTACCAAACTTCCACATTTTCTTTTAAGAATGCGCAGCATGGTGCTGATTTGTTTGCCGGGAAAGAAAAAGGGTACATCTATACCCGTATTGGCAATCCGACAATAAATGTGCTTGAAAATAAACTGGCAGAACTCGAAAACGGGTACAGGGGAATTGCTTTGGCTTCAGGAATGGCTGCTGTGTCAACAGTATATATGTCAGTATTACAACAAGGTGACCATATGATTAGCACCAGCGCCGTTTACGGGCCCAGTCGTGGCGTGATGGAAACTCACTTTGCAAAATTCGGCGTCGAATATTCATATATTGACACGTCCGACCTTGATCTCATCGAGAAATCCATCAAGCCAAACACAAAGCTGCTTTACTTAGAAACACCAGCTAATCCAACGATTCAGTTAACCGACATCAGAAGAGCATCTGAAATTGCACACAAACACAACATTCTGGTTTGTGTTGACAATACGTTTAGCAGTCCGTACCTCCAAAAACCACTGGATCTTGGTGCCGATATTGTGTTGCATTCTCTGACCAAATTTATTAACGGGCATGCTGATATTGTAGGCGGAGCTATTGTGACAAAAGATGAAGCATTGTATAACGTAATTCGTAAAACAATGACATACCTGGGTGGAAATATGGATCCGCATCAGGCGTATATGGTGATCAGGGGTGTAAAAACATTGTCTCTGAGGATTGACAAAGCCCAGGAAAGTTCAATGAAAATTGCTGAATTTCTGGAAAATCATCCAAAGATAGAGTGGATAAAATATCCGGGATTGACATCATTCGAACAACACGAACTGGCCAAAGAACAAATGACAGGTTTTGGAAGTATGATAAGTTTTGGGCTCAAAGGTGGTTATGAGGCAGGAAAAACGCTGATGGATAATGTTCACCTGGCTACACTGGCTGTTTCGCTGGGTGGAGTAGAAACACTGATACAGCATCCGGCCTCAATGACGCATGCCGGGGTCTCAAAAGAAGATAAACTTGCTGCGCACATCACAGATGGTTTGGTAAGGTATTCGGTAGGAATAGAAGATGTAGAAGACCTGATTAACGATTTGGACAGTGCGCTTGAAAAGGTAATTATTTAATATGGGATAAAATGAAAACAAAAATCGGAATTATCATCTGCGACCGCTACCGGAATTGTGCCGGTGGAAAATGTTTCAGAGCGTTGCAAAACAGGGAAGGAGCGTTTGACATATATGAAAAAGATGAGGAGGTAGAAATTGTCGGCTATACGGGTTGTGGCGGATGTCCGGGAGGCAACATTGAATATGCTCCGGAAGAAATGAAGAAAAACGGCGCCGAAGTGATTCATTTTGCGACGGGTTTTGTAGTGGGTTATCCACCATGTCCTTATATCGACCACTTCAAAAGGTTTATCGAAGAGAAATTTGATATGAAGGTGGTTGTAGGAACCCATCCCATTCCGGAAAAATACCGCATCACGCATGAAAAACTGGGCACATGGAATACACCTGAATGGGAAGCATTTATTAAACCGACTATGGTGGACGAAAAAACACGTATAGCATACAATTAACTCAACTTACGATGTATAAATACATCTTCGGACCGGTACCTTCACGCCGCCTCGGTATGTCGCTGGGCGTGGATTTAATTCCAAAAAAAGTTTGCTCGCTTAATTGTGTCTATTGCGAAGTAGGACATACTACCAAACTGACTACCGAGCGTAAAGAGTATATTTTGTACGATAAGGTTGTGGGAGAACTGGAACATTATTTTCATCACAACCCTGATCCTGATTACATTACTTTCTCGGGTTCAGGCGAACCAACCCTGAACAGCAGGATTGGTGAGGTACTGGACTTTATAAAAAAGAGAAAACCGGGTATTCCGGTAGCGGTATTGACAAATGGTACGCTGTTCATGAATAAGCAGGTGCGGTCTGAGTTACTGAAGGCAGATGTGGTGCTGCCTTCACTGGATG
>QMPO01000017.1 GCA_003648625.1 Bacteroidota bacterium | reverse complement strand
TAATCTGAGCGGCGACTTTAATATCATCGAGCTGAAAAGCTATGCCGACGAAATGAAAGACGAGATCGAAACCATTTATGAAGTTTCGAAAGTCAACATTACAGGAATTACAGACAGGGAAGTGCGTATCAACCTTGATCCGTTTAAAATGAGTTCGCTCATGGTAAGTTATACGGATATTGAAAATGCCGTAACCCGCGAAAATGTATCCATATCGGGCGGAGATATTAAGATGGGGAAGATCCGGCGCACCATCCGGTTGGTTGGCGAGTTCCGCGACCCTGCAGAAATAGAAAACATTATTGTAAAAAGCGAGAAAGGTAATATTGTTTACCTGCACGATGTTGGCTATGTAGAATATGGTTTTGCCGAACGCGACAGTTATGCACGACTTGATCACCAGCCTGTTGTTTCGCTGCAGGTGGTGAAGAAAAGCGGTGAAAACCTGCTTTCGACCATCGACCAGGTAAACATTATTCTGGATAAAGCCCGGGAAAATCATATCATTCCGGATAAGCTGGTGATTACTATAACCAACGACCAGTCGGAAATGGTTAAACGGCAACTGAGCAACCTTGAAAACAGCATTATCATGGGGATGATCTTTGTGATCATCATTTTGTTTCTTTTCCTTGGTACACGAAACTCACTGATCGTGGGCCTGGCCATTCCCATGTCGATGTTTCTGTCGTTTCTGATATTGGGCATCCTCGATTATAAGATCAATATGATCGTTTTGTTTTCACTGATTCTTGCCCTGGGTATGCTGGTGGATAACGCCATTGTGGTAACTGAGAACATGTTCCGGTATGTGCAGCAGGGATACAGCAAGATGCAGGCTGCGCGGCAGGCTACGGGTGAAGTAGCTGTTCCCATTATTTCATCTACGGCAACAACGCTGGCAGCCTTTTTTCCGTTGTTATTCTGGGACAGCATTATGGGAAAGTTTATGAGCTATATGCCCGAAACACTGATCATTGTGCTGAGTTCCTCACTATTGGTAGCCCTGGTAATAGTTCCTGTAGTATTTACCAATTACTATAAAAAAGGAGCCAATGTGGTGTTGCCGAAACCGTCACGTCACATCCGGATTATTATTTTGCTGGTTGTTTTGGCGGCAGGCATGTATTTGCTGAAAATAAACTGGCTGGGAACGATTCTGCTTGTTTTTGCTTTTATCGGATTACTCGACCTGCTGTTTTTATCGCGCCTGGCACTTTGGTTTCAGAATAAGGGACTTGTATGGCTTGAAAACACCTACCTTAAATTTATCCGGTTTGCCTTAAACGGGAAAATACCTTATCTGTTCATTGCCGGAACTTTTCTGTTGATGATCTTTACAATGATGTTTTATTTCGGCTCCAGTCCGAAGGTTATCTTTTTTCCTACCCAGGACCCTAAACTCATAAATGTTCTGGCTGAATTACCCATTAATACGGATATTGATGTAACCGATTCGGCAGTAAAAGTGATTGAAGAAAAAGTTTTTGAGATACTGGAACCGGACATGAATATTGTAAGTTCGGTACTCACTACTGTTGGTAAAGGAGCTGCAGGCGAAAATGAAGGCTTAAGCGGGCGATCGGGAGGAACGAATAAGGGGCTTATAACCGTAAATTTTATTGAGTTTGAGGACAGAGGCGATAAAAACACACGGGAGATTCAGAAAAAACTTGAAGACAACCTGGTGGGGCAATATGCCGGTGTAATTATTTCCATTGAAGAGCAAAAGCACGGTCCCAAGACAGGCAAGCCGATCAACCTGGAAATTCACGGAAAAGACTTTAACACTTTATTGTCGCTAACGGATACCATTCGGTCTGTCATAAATGCAGCCCGTATTCCGGGTATCGAAGCACTGAAAATAGATCTGGATGTAGGGAAACCCGAGTTGCTGATAAATATCAGCAGGGAGAAGGCCAGACGCTACGGACTTTCCACCGGACAGATAGGAGAAGCCATACGAACGGCACTGTTCGGTAAGGAAATTTCTGATTTTAAAGAAGGAGAAGATGAATACAAGATCAGGATGAAACTGGACGACAAATACAGATACAATTTTGAGGATCTGATCAATCAGCGGATTACTTTCCGCAGCCAGGCCACGGGCAAAATAGTTCAGATACCGATTTCGGCTGTAGCCGATTTTACTTATAGCTCCACTTACGGGGCTATTAGCAGGATTGACCGCGATCGGGTTATTACTATTTATTCGAACGTTATGGAGGGATACAATGCCAATGAGATCAATGGTGAATTGAACAAGTTAATGAAACATTTCCCGATACCTGCAGGCGTAACCTATTCGTTTACAGGAGAACAGGAAGAACAGAAAGAGTCGATGGCCTTCCTGGAAACAGCCCTGCTGATTGCCATAGCATTGATTGCTATTATCCTGGTTACACAATTTAATTCGTTTGTGAAACCGGCGATGATCATCTTCACCGTTCTGCTGAGTACCATAGGTGTGTTTGGCGGACTGGCAACGTTTAAAATGGACTTCGTTGTTGTTATGACAGGTATTGGCATTGTTTCGCTGGCCGGGGTAGTAGTGAATAACGGTATTGTGCTCATCGACTATATAAGCCTGCTGAAAGTCAGGAAACGTAAGGAACTGGGTTTACCCGATGGTGCGAAACTTCCTCCGGAGGATGCCAAAGAATGTATTGTCCAGGGGGGAAAAACCCGTTTGCGCCCCGTATTGCTCACTGCCATCACGACCATTCTTGGGCTTTTACCGCTGGCTGTAGGGTTTAATGTTGATTTTATATCATTCATGAATACATTTGATCCGAAAATCTATTTCGGGGGCGACAATGTGGCTTTCTGGGGTCCGATGAGCTGGACGGTAATTTTCGGTTTGAGCTTTGCCACCTTCCTGACGCTGGTCATCGTTCCTTCGATGTATCATGTGCTGGTACAGGGAAAATATAAGATAGATAAGTTGTTTTTAAAAAAGAACGGAAAATAAAGATTGTTACATCTTCATTAAGGCTCAATTGCAATTAGCAAACTGGTTCAATTTAACAAGAAAAATTGATCAGATTTCTTACAGACAAATTATAAGAGAAAACAATTTGTATTTTAGCTTACGATATAATTAATAGCTAAACTGAAAATTAATACAAAGGCAGCATGAAGGGGCTAAAGTTTTCTGGACACGAAACGTTTATTTGTAAGCAATTATGGCTAAAAAAAGGATATGATTTTTTGCAGAAAGGTTATAACTTCAATGATCCCGATGCTGTTGTTAAACTTGGTGTTGGTAAAAATATGGTGAGTTCAATCCGTTTTTGGTTGAAAGCTTTCAATATTATTGACAATAAAGACATTCCAACCGAATTTTGTAAAATTGTTAGATGAAGAAAATGGGCATGACCCATCTTTAAAGGACGAAGCAAGCCTTTATAAATTGCCAATATGTATATTTGAAAAGTTATTTTTAGGTGGTTTCTTAAATAAGAAATACGATTGACTACGAAATGAATAACGAAGTCTTTTATAATATCAGCAAAATTATCGAAAGGGATAGTAAGACTACTACTTATAAATATGCTCTTTTACGTGGAGTTATAGATATTATTCAAGACAATTCACCATACATCTCATTTGTTGAAAATCGTGTTCAAATACCTATTGGACTTCTTATTGAAAAATGGCTATTGTATTATTATCCAATTCTACAATCTCGGACTAAAATACCACAAATCAATGGTGAAACTAATCTAGCTTTCAGTAAACAATTAAGTAAATTAATAGCTGATTATGAATCTCATGGAGGTTTTTCAGCATTTTACAATGACTTAAAGAATAGAGGTATTCCTAAAGATTTGCAAAGTGATTTTTTTAAACTTGCTAAGAAGCTCAGAGATACGATTACCAAAATGCCAATGAAGTATATTGGTCGTTCTATCAGTAATGACTTTTATTCCATTTTCAATTATGAGAATCAAACACTTAGAAGATTTTCAAATATAGATATTGAAAGTTTAATTAAATATTTTGGAATATTTTCTATTCCTTTTGAGTATTATGAAGCATTTAAAATTTTAGGCAGTTTTATTAGCGGAAAGGATTCTATTCTTTTCAAATGGGCTGAATTTTCAGTTAATGCAGCAAGAAATAGTTTATCCGTTGACAAAGTATTAAACGAAGTTTTGAGAAGTCCAATCACTGAAAGGAACATAGCGGAATCAAAAAAACTATACAAAGAAATTCTTAAAAAGAAAGGTAAAATATTTTGTGTTTGGACTGGTAAAAGTATTTCTAACTATGATATCGACCATATAATACCATTTTCTGTATGGAAAAACAATGACCTTTGGAATTTACTTCCCTCAGATTCAAGAATAAACAATCAAAAACGAAATAAAATTCCTTCACCAGAGATTATTGAAAGACAAAAAGATCTCATTCTCAACTACTGGGAAATCATCTATGAAACCCAAACAAATAGATTCCAAAAAGAAATACAAGTTGCACTTTTAGGACACTATTCTTTTGAATCTTGGAAAAAGATTGGCATTTTGCAGCTTAAAAATAGCTGTAGTTATTTAATTGAAAATAGAGGTTTTGAGGAATGGAAAATTTAAAGTCAAATCCAAACAGTCATCTAACATCAAAAGAAAGAAATAGTCTTTCTCATCCAGCAAGAATTCTTTTGAATAAAAAGTTATTAATTGGTGATGTTTTGGATTTTGGTTGTGGTTTTGGAAATGATGTAAAACTACTAAAAGAAAAAGCAATAAATATTGAAGGATATGACAAACATTATTTTCCTAAATATCCAACCAAAAAATTTGACACTATAATCTGTATTTATGTTTTGAATGTTCTTTTGCCAGAAGAACAAGCAACAGTTTTAATGGAATTGTCGCAACTCATTAAACCGACTGGCAAAGTTTATATTGCTGTGAGGAGAGATTTGAAATATGTGGGTTTTAGAATGCACAAAATTCATCAAAAGAAAACATATCAATGTAATGTGATTCTAAATTCAAAATCTTTCTTTAGGAATAAAAATTTTGAAATTTACGAGTATCAACATTACAATCAATTAAAAAGAAATCAAAATATAGATTGTCCTTTTTGTAATCCTGATGCTGAAAGAGAACTAATTGTTGAGTCCGCAACTGCTTACGCCATTTTTGATAAATTCCCAGTTAATGAGGGTCACGCTTTAATCATTCCCAAAAGACATTGTGCAAACTATTTTGAATTGACGTTCAAAGAGCAAGCAGCTTGTATGTTTATGTTGAATAAAGTAAAAGAAATTATTTCAAAAAGATTTAAGCCTGATGGCTTCAACATTGGAATTAACATTGGAGAGAAAGCAGGGCAAACGGTTCATCATGTTCACATTCATCTTATTCCAAGATACAATGGTGATGTTGATGACCCAAGAGGAGGAGTAAGAGGTGTAATCCCCAATAAACAAAGGTATTGAATTGAAAGATATTTCTTGAAATAAAAAACTAATTCAGATTGAGCTAAATGAATAGAGGATGGATTAAGTAGATTTTTATAGAATAATTTATTTTATTTCTCTCCTTGCCCTTTAACCTTATAAAGGTAGTGAGAAGCATCTCCAAATTTCTCAGCAGGAATATTGATAAACAACCCTTCTGAAGTAGAAAAGACATCGTCGTCGCTATAGATCTTCCCTTTGGTCATTACTTTGCGGCCATCCACAGATTCCACCCATGCTTCAACAGTTACCGTTGAATTTACGGGAAGCATTTGCAGGTATTCCACTGTGATTTTGGCTGCAACAACTGTGTGCCCGGCAATCCATGCGGAAAACCCCATCGCTTCGTCCAGTACGGCAGCCATACTTCCGCCATGAGCATGTCCCGGAGGGCCCTGGGTGGCTTCGCCGAAGAATACTTTACCGAAAAAACGTTTGTCACTTTCCCGTATAAAATACCTGACAGCAAGCCTGTCTTTTGAGGGGTCTCCAATAACAAAGGAAGGTTTGTCCTTTAATGATTCAGGGTATTCAAGAGCGATCCATCCGGGTTCGCCTCTTAAATTGGGTAAATTCTTTTTATCCATTTTCGTGTTGTCTGTTAACCTGCTAAAATAAAAAAAGCTGCCCGAAAGCAACTTTTTTATTTCATAAAAGGATCACCTCTTTTAGTCTTCCTCCTGAAGTGATTCTTCGTATTCTTTCAGCAGTTTATCCTGGACATCGCCCGGCACCTGCTGGTAAGCGTCAAATTTCATTGTAAAAGTACCTCGTCCTGAAGTTATGGAACTCAATGATGTGGCATAACGTTGTATCTCAGCCAAAGGTACTTTAGCCTTGATCACCTGATTTTTTCCTTCCGAATCCATGCCCATAATAATGGCCCTGCGTCCTTGTAAGTCAGTCATTACCGATCCCATCATATCTTCCGGAACTTTCACGGTGACATCGTAAACAGGCTCCATAATTTTAGGTCCTGCATTTTTAAACGCAGTACTGAATGCGTTTCTTCCCGCAAGTTTAAAGGAAATTTCATTGGAATCAACCGGGTGCATTTTACCATCGTAAATATAAACGACGATATCACGTGCATAGGAACCTGTCAACGGACCTTCATTCATTCGCTCCATGATACCTTTCAGAATAGCCGGCAGAAAGCGCGTGTCGATGGCTCCACCAACAATACAGTTGTTGAAAACAAGCTTACCGCCCCATGGCAGGTCATGTTCTTCAGTGCCACGGACGGAAAAGTCCGAAGGATTCTTATAGCCTTCGAAATACGGCTGGATCATCAGGTGCACTTCACCAAACTGGCCTGAACCACCCGATTGTTTCTTGTGCCTGTAGTCGGCACGGGCCGATTTCGTAATGGTTTCTCTGTACGGAATTTTTGGTGAGAAAATTTCCACCTCAATTTTTTCCAGATTGTTGAGGTACCATTTAACCGTATTTACATGAAACTCTCCCTGAGATTTAATCAGCATCTGTTTCAGCTCACGCGAAAATTCAGTTTCCAGTGATGGATCGGTTTTGTGTAGTTCGTTCAGCACAGCTCCGAGTTTTTCATCGTCCGAAGAGTTAACAGTTTTGATAGCAACCGTATATAAAGGATCAGGTAAACGCAACGGTTCGAAACCTGCCGAAGCATTTTTGGGGTCCATTAAAGAATCGCTGGTACGCACATCTTTCAGTTTGATGGTAGCAGCAATATCTCCGGCATTAACAGTATCCACTTTGTCGCGGTTTTTGCCGTTCAGTGTGAAGAGTTGCGAAATTCTTTCTTTGTTTCCGGTTCTCGTATTGATCAGATCCTGACCTTCTTTAACGGTTCCACCGTAAACCTTGAAAAAGCTTACTTCACCCAAATGCTGTTCGATAGACGTTTTGAATATGAACATGGCTGTCGGGTCACTTTCCTTACACGAAAACTCTTTACCTTCCGTAGTTTTTCTGGCCGGCATCAGGTCAGGTGAAGGACACGAACGGGTAATGAAATCAAGGATGCGGTTAACGCCAATACCGTATTTTGCCGAGGAGCACATAACCGGATAGATGCTTCTGCTGATCATACCGAGCCTTACTCCTTCACGCATTTCGTCCATGGTCAAACCGTCGTTTTCGAAATATTTTTCCATCAGTGCTTCATCGCCTTCGGCAGCATTTTCTACCAGAGAGAGGTGCAACTCTTCGGCTTTGTCTTTTTCTGTGTCGGGGATATCGGAAATCTCAGGAGCGCCTCCGTCAATTTTAAATTTCAGTTGCTTCATCAGGATCAGGTCGATGATGGTGTCGAAACCTTCGCCTGTATTTACCGGATATTGAACAACTGTTATTTTTTCGCCGAAGTAATCTTTGAGTGCATTAATGGTATCATCGAAATTAGCTCCGTGATGGTCGAGTTGGTTCACAGCAAACATCACCGGTGTGTTGTTCAGCTCGGCAGCTGCCCAGGCGGTTTCTGTGGTGGCTTCTACGCCCGACTGGCCGTTTACTATTAAAAGTGCTGTATCGGCAACATTGAGGGCAGCGATCGATTCGCCCACAAAGTCAGAAAATCCGGGAGCATCTATAAGATTGATTTTAATATCGTTGAAAATAGTGTGCAGTAAAGATGAGTGTACCGAGTGTTCTTTCTCTGTTTCTATCTGTTTGTAATCGGAAACAGTATTATGATCTTCAATAGTTCCTTTTCTGTTTATTGATTTCCCTTCGAACAACATAGCTTCGGCCATAGTAGTTTTTCCGGATTTAGCTCCGCCTATCAGCGCAACATTTCTGATTTCAGTCGTCTTAAAAACCTTCATAATGTTCAAATTCTAAATTGATTAGCACTTTAAATTTACAGGTCGGCAAATGTAATAAAATATGTGTTTCGATTGAAGCAGGTGAATAATTTAAACTGATTATACCGACTGTAAAGTTTTTATTTCCTGTTTGATAAACGCCAAAGAATCTTCTGGAATCTTGGCTCCATAGGTTTCGATAACTTTTGCTGCCATTAGCGAACCAATATAACCGGCATCCATGAGACTCATGTTATTTATCATTCCGAAAAGGAATCCCGAAGCATAAACATCACCGGCTCCGGTGGTGTCGATGGCGCTGGCTGTTACAGGTGGAATTTTATAAACGGTTTCGTTATATTTTACCATCGATCCGCTTTTCCCTGTTTTGACAATCGCCAGTTCTGTATTTTCGGAAATAATGTCCAGTGCTTCTGCCGGATCATCTTTTCCCGTATAGGCACGCGCTTCTTCTTCGTTAGCAAACAGAATATCAACGTAGTTGCTTACCATATCTTTTAAAAAGTCAATATTTTCTTCCACTACATTGTAACTGGCAAGGTCCAGTGAGATACGTAAGCCCGCTTTTTTTGCTTTTTGCAAAGCAGATTCCAGTAATTCGTGGTTAAAGATGAGATAACCTTCGATGTGCAATATGTCGTAACCGTGGAAATGTTCTTCCGTCAACTCGCCTGCCGAAAGCTCAACCGATGCTCCCAGGTAGGTACCGAAAGTCCGTTCGCCGTCTTTACTTACCAGAGCACTGGCAACACCTGAAGCCGTTGATGACTGAATAAGAAGTGGTGTGATCTTGTTTTTTTCAAGATCTGCCTGAAAAAAAGCACCTGTATCGTCGGTTCCTATTTTTCCCAGGAAAGCCGTTTCCACACCAAGTTGTGCCAGTCCGTGAATTGTATTTGCTGCCGACCCACCAGAAACCATTTCTTTTTCAAGATGGGTGGTCTTCCGGGTGATCATTTCTTTAGTTTCGTTGTCAATTAATGTCATGCTCCCTCTGGGCAGATTCAATTCTTCTAACAGACTGTCATCTTCCAGCTTGATCAGTAAATCTACCAAAGCACTTCCTAATCCTATAATCTTTGCCATAAATAAAAATTTGTCGCAAAAGTAAATAAATAGTTAACTTCCCGGGTAAGCAACTGGCCGGTACACAAAACTTATCCTGTCTGTATAATATCTTTTTATAAATTTATCGTGTTTTTAAAGTTGATCATCATGAACATTGCATTAGCGGTTTTTTTATTTATTCATGGTTTCGCACATATTGTTGGTTTTCTGGTGTATTGGAAACTTATGAAAGATAAGGAAGTAACTTATAAAACAACCATTTATCCTGGCAATATAAATATCGGGGATTCCGGTGTCCGTCTTCTGGGGATCGTCTATCTTGCCGTTGCCCTGTCGTTTGGGTTACTCGGATACGATCTTATTTCGCAGCCATTCGTATTAAGTAAGTACATTTGGGCCGTAGTTGTTGTGTCTCTTGTGCTGTGCATCACAGGCTGGCCCGACACAAAATTTGGAGTGGTTGCTAACCTGATCCTCATTGTATTTCTCATCCTCAATACTTACGTTCATTGGATATTATAACGAATTCGACACCGGGAGAAAACCGGACGCAATCCATACGCCTTTACTACGGTATTTTATTGTTCTGGCTTCTTCTCAATTTGGTTCAGGCTTTTTTTACGGAACTCATACATGATGAGGCGTACTACTACTTTTATTCTACTGATTTGGCGTGGGGATATTACGACCACCCGCCCATGCTGGCATTATTGATAAAATTAGGTTCATTCATACTACCCGGAGAGTTAGGTGTGCGGCTACTGATCGTATTGTTTTCTGTAGCAGCCCTCGTGCTGTTTATGAAACTTGCTGAAGTAAAAAATTACCTGTTATTTTTTACTGTATGGTTCTCAATTCTTATTGTTCAGGTGGGAGGTTTTATTGCGGTTCCCGATGTGCCGTTAATTTTTTTTAGTGCTGTATTCTTTGTGGCTTACCGTAATTATCTGAGAAATGAAAGTTTGAAAAATGTACTGCTGGTTTCTCTGTCCATTGCCGCTTTGCTGTATAGCAAATACACAGGTATTCTGGTTGTCTTTTTTACTGTTTTATCAAACCTTAAGTTAGTAAAACAAAAATCTTTCTGGCTGATCTTTATTACTTCTTCAGTTTTAATGGTCCCCCATCTGATATGGGAAATACAGCATGATTTTGTTACGGTTCATTATCATTTAGGTGAGCGCAGCATAGGATATTATTTTAAATGGCAGAATATTACCAACTATCTTTTAGGTCAGATAGGTATCATGAATCCGCTAATTGCATTTATCTTGCTGTATTTCGGTGTAATATATAAGCCAGAGAATTTATTGGACAAAGCGTTAAAATATAATGCATTTGGGGTTTTAATGGTGGGCTTAATTATGTCGTTCAGAGGCCCGGTTGAAGCCAACTGGACCAGCACGGCCATCATTCCTTTGATGATCATTGCCTATAAAGGTTTTAGCTCCCGAAAAAGGTTTGTAAAAAGTATGTATATCCTGGGAATAATAAGTGCTGTACTGGTTTTTGGATTGCGTTTTATACTGGTCGGTAATTATCTTCCCGAAAAGTATAAACATAGCTTCAAGGCCGAGTTTCATGACTGGGATGTCTGGGCGGAAACCATTCATGAAATAGCTGGTGATACGCCCGTAGTGTTTATAAATTCGTACCAAAAAGCATCTAAATATTATTTTTACGGGAATAAGAACACATTTACCTATAATTCTGTCAAATACAGGCTAAATCAATTTGACATCGAAGGAATAGAAAAAGAACTTTTTGGGAAAGAAGTAATGTTATTTAATAACGATAAACATATTTGGGTGATGGATGGTCTGATATTTCCCATTCCGGTGACCGACAGTATAGAAACAGCGGCAAACGGAAAAATGTATTATTGCACGATCCCGGAATACCGGACATATAATTTTCTGAGAATTGATTTTGAATTACCCGAAAATGAATTTGCACCCGGTTCGGTCATTGAAATACCGATTGATCTGATTAACCCTTTTGACAAACCATTTACCATCGGTTCAGACAGTCTGGGAACCTTTATTTCAGTCACATATTATCTTAGGGGGGAAGTGGTTTCCTATCAGGAGTTGGAAGATATAACAGGGTTGACAATCAACAATAAATACCATACGATATTGAAAACACAAGTACCTGAAGAACAAGGGAAGTATTTCATAAGGATTGTAATAAGAGCAGGGTGGCTACCGCCAGGACATAACAGCAGAGCACGCAAAATATTTGTAGAATAACCCCCCGTGATCTATTTTCCCCGGTTAAAAATTGACATAAAAAAAGAGTCAGATGTCTCCAGTGTTCTGACCCTTTTATACAGAGCAAGCAGCTCGCTAAAGTATTTCTTTAGAGAGGAAATGGTGTGCAGAATTATACTACGTAAAATAAAATATGTTTCATTTTTTAAAAAAAAGAGAATTCATCCGGTTTTAATATAAAGACGAAGAAAGGTGTTGTTAAAGGATATAAAAAAACCCTGCCGGATAAATAATTCTTATTATTAACCTATAAACCCAACTGAAAGGTAACCGGCAAGGCTTTAGATGATTTACTTGTCAAAGATAGTATAAATTAAACTGAATGTCAAGCAGATAGTCAGTTAATATTTTACATTGTCTGGTATTGCTGTTTTGTAACATACCGATAGATAAAGAACCAAATTAATTTTATTATTAATGGTTCATGAAATCAATAAACATTAATTTTACCGAAAAACAGATCATCGTATAAATTATTAATATGAAAAACATCAACCGATTATTTTCTGAAAAACACATAGTAATAGTGATTTTATTACTGTTTTTAGCATTTCGGATACCGGCACAAAATACAAGCAGTAAGAACAGCAATTCATCGAAAATAACAGAACCGGCAACGCACCACGAAGTACCTGATGATCTCTATGTCCCTATGTTAAAGTCGCAGAAAAGAACATCGCCTGCTTACCGCGACAGGGGAGCCATATATTTTACCAATCAGGTAAACGTGGACAATGACGGCAACAACATACTGAACGATGCTGCCAACGAACCGTCTATTGCAATTGACCCTAACAATGCAAACAAAATAGCCATAGGATGGCGGCAGTTTGACAATATCAGCAGTAACTTCAGGCAGGCAGGATATGCATATACCCTCAATGGAGGTAACACATGGACTTTCCCCGGAGTTATCGAGCCGGGTATTTTCAGGTCCGATCCTGTGTTGGGTGCTGACGCGGATGGCAATTTTTATTACAACAGCCTTACCGTAGAAGGTAGCAATAACTATGTCTGTGATGTGTATATAATGGATCAGGGGGGAACCACCTGGGATGGCGGTACCGATGCCCGGGGAGGTGACAAACAATGGATGATCATTGACCAGACCGGAGGCTTGGGCTCGGGCAATATTTATGCTGCCTGGAACCAGTCGTTTACAAGTTGCTACCCCGGCTTTTTTACCAGGTCGACAGATGGAGGAGCATACTACGAAGATTGCGTTGAAATATCGGGAACTCCTCAGTGGGGTACACTTGCCGTCGGTCCGGAAGGTGAATTGTATGTCTCTGGCACATCTTACAGCGGTATTATGATTGCCAAATCTACTACGGCACAGGATCCGGATGCTGATGTTACATGGGATTTTGACCAGCCGGTCGACCTGGGCGGCGACCTGGTTATCAGCACAGGACCCAATCCGGGCGGCCTTCTCGGGCAGGCATGGGTAGCCGTGGATAAATCAGGAGGAGAATTTGACGGTAATGTATATATGTTAGCCTCGGTAAACCCCGGTGGCTCTGATCCGCTGGACGTGATGTTCGCCAAAAGCACTGATGGCGGAACAACATGGGGTGATCCTGTAAAAATAAATGACGATCAAAACACCAGTTACTGGCAATGGTTCGGTACTATGTCGGTGGCGCCAAACGGCCGCATTGATGTAGTTTGGCTGGATACCCGCGATCATCCTGCCGGGCAGCAATATTACTCCTCTCTTTATTACTCGTATTCGATTGACGGTGGAGAGACATTTTCAGAGAACGAACGATTATCTGATTCATTCGACCCGCATGTGGGTTGGCCACAGCAAAGCAAAATGGGCGATTATTATCATATGATCTCTGATAACAGTGGTGCCCATTTGGCCTGGGCAAATACCCTCAACGGTGAGCAGGATGTTTATTACACACACATTGACCCGAATGTACAAATCACTGATTTTATTGCCGATAATACGACGCCATTTACTATTGAAACGGTTTCTTTTACGGATTTATCAACGGGCACGCCCGAATCGTGGACATGGCAGTTCACACCAGCTACTGTAACTTATATGAACGGCACCGATGCTTCTTCGCAAAATCCGAAGGTGCGTTTTGATGAGCCGGGTTATTATACCGTTCAGTTAACCACCGGATGGGATGACGGAGGATCGGATAATGAAACCAAGATTGATTATATTTATGCCACGGTGATGTTGACTCCGCTGGCTGATTTTGAGGCGCATATAACTGATCCAACGACAATTGAGTTTGTTAATTTTACCGACCTTTCGATCAATGATCCCAACACATGGTTGTGGAGTTTCACGCCGGGAACGATCACGTATATGGGCGGATATGATGAAACATCACAAAACCCGAGGGTTCGGTTTGACGAGCCCGGCTATTATACCGTAGAATTAACAGCTGGCAATGCGGCAGGATCCGACACGGAGACAAAGATTGATTATATTTTCTGTTCACTCCCTGATCCGGTTGCTGATTTTGAAGCTGACAATACCATGCCTGTTGTTGATGAAGATGTTCATTTCACTGATTTAACGGAATATGAGCCTTCTGCGTGGGCATGGTCATTTACGCCAAATACGGTAAATTTTACGGAAGGAACCAATGAAAACACACAAAATCCTGTAGTGCAATTTACTGACCCGGGTCTGTATACGGTGGAGCTGACGGTAACCAACGAATCGGGTTCTGATACCGAAATAAAAACAGATTATATTTATGCTGTTGACATTCTGACCGTAGTGGCAGAAGCAACTCCTCAGGAGGTTTGTTTGGGGAGTTCTGTGCAACTTGATGCTGAAGTTGGCGGGGGTTCGGGTAACTATACTTTTAATTGGAGCTCTTCTCCGGAAGGCTTTAGTTCTACGGAACAAAACCCCGTTGTATCTCCGGAAGAATCAACAGAGTATATAGTTGAAGTCTCTGATGGTACCAATAGTGTCGAAGATAATATATTTGTTACCGTCTATCTTTTACCAGAAATTGTATTAGGAAACTGGCCTGAATATTTGTGTAACCAGCAGGAACCGCCGGTTCAGCTGACAGCAACTCCGCAGGGAGGAGTCTTCAGCGGTGATGCCGTTACTACAGAAGGCCTGTTTTCTCCTGAAGAAGCCCCGCTGGGTTGGAACATCATTACATACACTTATATTGATGAACATGGTTGTGAAAGTCTGGCTGCAGATTCAGTATTTGTGGATGAATGTGTGGGAATTAACAAATTTGATAATGATGTCCAAATTAATATTTATCCCAACCCGACACGGCAATATCTGAATGTTGTGATTGATGGCTCAGGTAATTCAGTTGTTCGGTTAAAACTTATAAATTTATTGGGGCAAACCATTTATGAACATGAAGAAAAACAACAACAGGATGCAATTAAATTAATCCTGGATTTGTCAGACGAAGAAAACGGATTGTATATTTTGAGCATACGGGCAGGAGCTAAAAATTACGTGGAGAAAGTATTTTTGTCTAAGTAACAATTAATGCGGATAACTGTAAGGAGTAGCTACTTCAGCTGTTTGTAAAAATACGGAATAATCAGGTTTTCCTTTCTTCAATCAAGGAAGTAACATGGTTTGCGTAATATTCAATTAATTTAGGTTTCAGTACGTTAAAACCTGAATTATCTTCTTCAAATTTAATAATATCCCGCTGCGCCATCAATTCCAACTGGCTTTCAATGCTATATCCTTCCGTTTCAATGATTTTGATTTTATTTGTGTCGTTACGCATGTTTTTCTTTGTGATATCTATTAACTGTTTTACGTCTTCAACTTTTACGGAATCATTAAATTTGCTTAAAAACCGGACGGCGCTGTACAGCAGATGTTCTGTAAAAACGGGCATCATCGCAACAACTCTCGATCTCACCTCATTACAAATACCTATCGCATAACTGTCCGTGTCGTCAGGCTCATGTTCCGCCACAAACTGGTTATAGCTGACGGGTTCACCAAACCCCAGATAAACACCTCTGATATCTTTGGATCTGTGCGTTTTCTTTAGATTTAAGAATCTTGTGAGCAAATCAGTTTCTTCAGCTTTTGCCTCCCTATCGGCAGTCATTTTTTTCTCATCCGGATTTTCAGACCAGTTAATAGCGATGGGTACAAAATAAATATCGTCAATTTCCTGTTGCGGATTGGCCTTTATAACCTGGAACAAATTTTCAATAGAGCCGATTATTCCTTTTCTAAAAAGGCCAATCTTTCCGTCTCTCGGTCTTGTGCCTTCCTGAAAAGTCATAATATTGTTACCGGCAATGATACTCGCTCCCAGGTAAGAATACAACAGTCTGCTGTAATGTTCGTCGCTGGAAAATTTGTCTCTTCTTATTTTGAAAGCGCCATAACTTTTTAATACGTAGGCAGAAAATTTGCTTTTAAAAAGATTTTCGCCGGCTGCGGTAATCGGAACAGAAGAAATTTCAGTAAATATCTTAAAACCTATGATAAACTCATCCAGATGAGATTTGTGGTTAGGCATAAAAACGACAACCTTTTTTTTATTGTTGAATTCCGAAAGATCAGAAAATGATTCATAGGTTGTTCTGTTAGCCGTTGGAAGAATGAGAGGTCGGATAAATTTTGTAAAATTGATGACCTTATAGTTCTGTCTGTCTGCTATTTCCCGTAATTCTTTCCGGATAGTCTTAACCTGACCTGAGGTCAGATGCTGTGCGGTTTTGGAATACAGGTAGGCGTCATACAGTTCTACCCCGGTTTTTAAAATATAATTTAATCTCTTTTTTGCCTTAAACATTTTAATAAATGTGTAATTCTTTCAAAAATATAAAACTTTTGTTTGAGTCAGGGTCTTAATATTAATTATGGTGCCGTTCTCTTTTTTAGTAAACAAAACTGTTGTAAAAAACCAATTGAACTTTTATTGAAGAAAACAACTCCCAAGATACGAAATACAACAGTGTATGTCAAGAAGATATGAATTGATAATGATGCTCATCGAATCGGATAAGAAGACATAAAAAAACCACCTGCAGCAAACGCTACAGGTGGAAAAAATGTTTGCTCCTCCTCTAGGACTTGAACCTAGGACACCCTGATTAACAGTCAGGTGCTCTAACCAACTGAGCTAAGGAGGAATGTACCTTAAAAAGGCGGCTGCAAAGATATATATTATTTTGAATCTTCAAATTTTTTTCACAAAAATTATTTATGAATCACAGATGTTTCCCAGAGGTAATTTATATTCATTCAAAATTATATTATATCACACAAATCCAGCAGGTTAACATATGCCCTTGTGTTGAACTACCTGTTACATATAACTTCTTTGTTAAAGCGGAGTGATTCATATATATATAATTTCTACTTTTAAGCGCTAAACCAAAATTGTGAAATAAAGCATGTTGTCGAAAGGGTCTTTCGAAGATTTTCTGTACATCCTTATTGGTATTATATGGGTGGCTTTTTCTATTTATAAGGGAAGCAAAAGAAAAAAACAAACTCAAAAACAAAGTGTAAAAAAGGACAAAGGTTTTTTTGAAACGCTTCTTGAGGAAGTTACCAAACAGGATCAGCAGCAGGTCGATATTCCTTATACTCAGGAAATTCCCTTAAGTGAAACCCCGCTTCCTCCGGAAGAAAGGATTTTTTCATACGATGATGCTTATGAAGAAGAGAATTATAAAGAACCGGAAGTGATTTTGGCAACAGATGAAACGCAACAAAAAACAGACCTTAAAACACAGTCGCAAACGGCAGAAAGAAAGAAACTTAGGTTTGATTTAAAAAAGGCGATTATCTATTCGGAAATATTGCAACCGAAATATTTTTAGCAGGTTGTTAAAAAATGTTAAAAGGTAAATTAATTATTTATTAAATTTATCGGCTTTTAAAGAGCAGGATTTTAATGAACATAAAATTGCAGGTATGATAAGAAATTTACTCCTAACCATTGGTTTGATTCTGTTTACCAGTGTAACCCTTTTCGCTCAGCAGGCAGCTTTGCAGGGGAAAGTAGTTGATAAAGATACCAAAGAACCGATTCCTTTTGCCAACATTATCGTTGAAAACAAAGGATCGCAAGTTGGAGGTACTTCATCTGATTTTGACGGCAATTATGTAATAAAACCGTTACCACCAGGTAAAGTAGATGTAAAAGCAACATTTGTTGGCTACAAAACAAAAATGATACAGGGTGTTATCCTTGGTGCCGACAGAATACGGTTTCTCGATATTGAACTGGAAGCGACAACAGAAACACTGGAAACGGTTGAAATTGTTGATTATAAAGTGCCTTTGATCGATAAAGACCAGACAGCGAGTGGTGCTACGGTTACAGCTGAGGAAATCGCTAAAATGCCGATCAGGAATGCCAACGCTGTGGCTACAACCGTTGGAGGCGTATTTTCACAGGATGGTGAAAGAGGAAGTGTTCGTGGTGCGCGATCAGACGCAACAGCAACGTTTATTGACGGTATCCGGGTCATCGGTACATCCAGCGTACCGCAATCGGCTATTGAGCAGGTAGATGTGATCCTGGGTGGTGTTCCGGCCCGCTATGGTGATGCCACTTCCGGTATTATTAATGTAACAACCAAGGGCCCGGCCCGGCAGTTCGGAACAGGAGTCGAACTGGAGACATCACAATTTCTGGATGCTTTCGGACACAACCGGCTTGGTTTTAACATGATGGGGCCACTGATCAGAGGGAAAAATAAGAACAACACTTCCCTGTTAGGATTCTTTATTGCCGGCGATATTAACTGGAGTGAAGATGGTCATCTGTCGGCAATCGGTTATGATATTGCCAAAGAGGACGTTTTAAGAAGTATTGAACAAAACCCGTTAAGACCATCAGGAACAGGAACAGGAACCTTTTTAAATGGGGAATATTTAAGGAGTGATGATTTATATCATGTCAAAGCATCTCCCAACACATCACGACAGAGTTATAACTTTATAGGAAATATTAACATCCGTACTACTGAAACTATTAACCTCACTATTGGCGGCAGCTATTATTATAATGATGCAAACCTTTACAGCTACAGAGCTACACTGGCTAATTATGATAAAAACACACGCAGAAAAAATACAAACTACAGAATTTACGGAAAATTCAGCCAGCGATTTCCCGGATCGGCCGAAAGCACTTCTGCTTTCAAGAACTTCTATTATTCAATTCAGTTCGACTACACGAAAGAAAAAGGTGAATTCGGTGATCCTGATCACTGGGATAACCTGTTTAACTATGGATACTTAGGTAAGTTCACAACCTACAAGACACCAACTTTTGAATTAGGCAACGATACTGTTAACGGTGTACCATATGAAGACGTATGGTTATTGAACTCCTGGGATTACGATACTTTGGTAACCTGGGATCCCAGAAATATGAATCCACTGGTAGCAGAATATACAAATAACTATTACGACATTTATTCCGGATTGCCAGAAGGACACTACGAAAACCTTGACCAGATTATGTTAGGCGGAGGTCTGGTTAACGGCAGCACACCGCAGTCTATTTATCAATTATATCAGTCACCCGGAACGAACCAGTCCGGTTACGGATTGTGGAATAACGATCAGTACAATATACGGCTTGACGCTTCACTCGACATTAAAAACCATGCAATTAAACTTGGTTTTCAATATGAGCAAAGGGTAAGTACCTATATCAATTATGGCCCTACCGGTTTGTGGAACCTGATGCGTGGATTAACAAACTTTCATATCAAAGAGCTGGATAAGGATAACCCGGAAGTAATAAGTTATGACGGCCATGTTGATACTATTCTGTATCCACGGAGATACGATGGAAATTCACAAAGAATATTTGATAGAAACCTGAGAGAAATGCTGGGATTACCGGTTGACGGTCTGGATTTCATTCTGATCGATTCGTATGATCTTGAAAACAGCACGATCGAGTATTACGATCAATATGGTAAAAGGCATTTAGCAGATCTTGATGCTAACTCGGTTGGAGTGGCTCTTTTCTCACCGGATGAGCTTTGGAACAATGGATCTTCCTACATTAATTATTCGGGCTTTAGTTATACCGGAAGCAGGCTGAAAGAGCAACCTTCGTTTAACGACTTCTTTACCGCTACTGACGAAAACGGCATGTATACCAGGCCGATAGGAGCTTTCAGGCCGATATACATGGCCGGGTACATCCAGGATCAGTTTGCATTTAAAGATCTTGTGTTTAATATTGGATTGCGGGTTGACCGTTATGACGCTAACCAACAGGTACTGGCTGACCCATATGTTCTTTATCCCAGATACACAGTAGGCGAAAGAGAAGCACTACCATTCGAGTTTAACCCTCCGGAGAACATTGGTGATGATTATGTTATCTATGTCGATCAGGTGGATAATCCAACGGAAGTTGTAGGTTACAGGGACGAATCTATTTGGTATAATGCAGAAGGAATTGAAATTCAGGACCCGAATATTCTGGACGTTGGTTTCGGAATATCGCCTGCCTTGGTTGATCCTGATCAGGACAGAGTAAGCATTGAGTCATTTAAAGATTATGATCCTCAGATAAGCGTGATGCCGCGTATTTCTTTCTCTTTCCCGATTTCTGATGAGGCACTGTTTTTTGCCCATTACGATGTCCTGACACAGAGGCCGACAAGTAATAGTTACACGAGTCCGGCAACATGGTATTACTTTAACTTTACCGGCGGGCAGATCAATAACCCTAATTTGTTACCAACCAAAACAATTGATTACGAACTAGGTTTTACACAAAAGATTTCTAACACATCTTCTTTTACGATTACCACATTTTACAAAGAGATGCGGAGTATGCTTCAAACGTATCGGTTTAACGGAGCTTATCCGAAGGATTACACCTCTTTTAATAACATTGACTTTGGAACAGTAAAAGGAATTACGGCCGAATATGATCTTAGGAGAACTAAAAACCTGAGATTACGGGCAGCTTATACCTTGCAGTTTGCCGATGCTACGGGATCATCTACAACAACGGCAGCATCTCTTATAGCAGCCGGCTTGCCAAACCTTAGGTCAACATTTCCCATGCCCTGGGACAGACGTCACCAGTTTAATATTGTTATGGACTATCGCTGGTCTTCAGGAAAAGAATACAATGGCCCGCGCACGAACCGTAAAAATGGTAAAAAACCTATTGACTGGTTGAGTAATACGGGCTTCAATTTCACGCTTATCGGCGGATCGGGCACCCCTTATACAGCTTCCAGAAATGTTACCTCTCCTATATCGGGAGGAACAAATCTTCTAAAAGGAACATACAGCGGATCAAGGTTGCCATGGCAGTTTAGGTTTGATTTGAGGGTTGATAAAGACATTTACTTCAACCTGCGAAAACCCAGAGAAGGTAAAGAAGGGAAAACAGGTTATGTAAATGTTTATTTCCAGATACTGAATCTGCTGAATACACAAAATGTGATTAACGTGTATCCATATACGGGTAACCCGGATGATGATGGTTATTTGTCGGCACCTGAATGGCAACGGCAGATCAACAACCAGATTGACCCACAGTCGTACAGGGATTTATACAGTGTTTTCGTTAACAATCCGGGCAATTACAGTATTCCAAGGCAAATCAGGTTTGGTGTAATGTTCAACTTTTAAGGGAACAGTATTTAGTAAAGATAAGAATAAAAGAAAAAATATAGATCATGAATAATATTTCTCGAGCATTAGTGATTGTATTAATTTCAGTATTTGTTACCAATCAGTCATTTGCTGAAAAATACAGATATGAAAATGGGAAAAAACAAGGTTCCGGCCTGAAAGAGACATCTGCGGGTTGCGCCCCTGCATCTGCTTACGACTGGCTTGATATAAACAATGTACG